>DMNE01000488.1 GCA_003453735.1 Nitrospiraceae bacterium
AATCACGGAATTTGGCACCGGCCGGGTGATATCGCAGATGAGGATGCAGCAACTGCGGCAGCCCTTCGCCTCTTCACGGAGCGTTTTGCAGTTCACCGGATTCGCAAAAGCAACCTTGATAGCTCCCTCAGGGTCTTCGAGGACAGGCATGGCTTTCTTTTGGATCAGCGTAACGTCGATATCCGCCGGAAGATCAAGAGACAGTCCGGTTTTGCCATATTTCATCTTGATATTCATGGCTGGTCCTCCATTCACATGCCGAGGTATGCCTGTCTAACGTGGTCGCTCTTCAGCAATTCCTGCCCTTGCCCCTCCATGACTATGCGACCTGTTTGAAGAACGTAGGCGCGGGTGGAAATCTCGAGGGACTCATAGACATTCTGTTCGACCAGCAAAACGGTGACGCCTCTGGCGTTGATCTCCTTGATTATTCCGAAAATGTCCGAGACCAGTTTTGGTCCCAGTCCCAGAGAAGGTTCATCCAGTATGAGCAGGGAAGGGTTGGACATAAGTCCCCGTGCAATGGCCAGCTCCTGCTGTTCTCCGCCGCTGAATGTATCGGAGCGCTGCCCCTGCCGTTCCTTCAATATAGGAAAGAGGTTGAAGACGCTTTGCAGATGCTTTTCGACGTCTACCCCGGACCGGACGGCATAAGCCCCTAACATGAGATTGTCCAGAACAGATAGGCGGCCAAAGAGCCTTCTGCCCTCAGGGACCATGGAGATGCCCATTTTTACGATATCAAAAGGCTGGGCGTGATGAATTGGGGTATTCCTGAATAGAATTTCCCCTTTCCATGGATGAATAAGACCCGCAACCGTTTTGACTATGGTGGATTTTCCGGCACCGTTGGAACCGATAAGGCTGACTGTCTCTCCTTCGTTGATCTCGAAGGAAATGTCCTGAACAGCCAGGAGTCCTTTGTAGCCCACGGAAATATTATTTAATGATAGCACAGTACTTTTCCCCCAGATAGGCTTGAATGACTTCCCGGTCCGAGCACACCTCTTTCGGCGTGCCTTCCATGATTTTTTTACCGCTGTTCAAGACAACAACACGGTCGGATATCTGCATGACAGCCTCCATCACATGCTCGACTATGATCAGTGTCATTCCTTCGTTCCTGATTTTCCTGATGAGATCAAGCATCTCCCGCAACTCGACTTTAGTGAGTCCGGCCATGGATTCGTCCAGCATGAGCAAGCGCGGTCGAGTGGCCAGCGCCATGGAGACCTCCAGCCTTTTTTTATCAGCAATGGTCAGTTCTGTCCCGAGGAAAGCCCTTTTCTCATAAAGACCAGTGAAAGTCAGTATCTCGCCGGCCTTCTCCATGGCCGGTTTGATCCGGTGGAAACGCAACAGCGCACCCGTCGTTACGTTTTCGAGAACTGTCATGTCACTGATCACCTCTACAATCTGGAAGGTGCGCGCGATACCAAGGTTGCAGACTTTGTCGGACCGCATGCGTGTTATGTCCTTGCCATAGAAGAAGACGTTGCCACTGTCCGGCTTGTAGAAGCCGGTCACGCAATTGAACAGGGTGGATTTCCCTGCGCCGTTGGGACCGATAACGCTGACGATTTCTCCTTCCTCCACAGAGAAGTGAATATCGTTGTTTGCAGCCAGACCGCCAAACCGCTTCGACAACCCGGCGACTTTCAAACAGATCGCCTTGGTCATTTCAAGTTCCTGCCCATCCTGGAAAAAAGCTTCCAGACCCCATCGGGGTAGTACATGGAGATGAGCGTGATCAATAATCCGTATATCAGCATGTCCAGGCCTGTTCCCTTGTACCCGAGAGTAACACGCGTGTATTCTGATGCAGGTATCAGTATAGCCGCGCCGATTACTGGACCCATTATGCTCCCCGCCCCTCCAAGCATCGCGATGAGAACAATCTGTATAGACGTAGCGAGAAGCATCACGCTCCCCGGATCGATGTAAAGAATATATTGCGCGTAAAATGTGCCTGCCATGGCGCTCAGGAAGGCGCTTATCATAATAGCCATGAGACGGTACAAAACGACATCAACTCCTAGGACTTCCGCAATTTTATGGCTCTCCTTGATCGCGCGGAAATAGTAGCCCATTTTAGAGGTTGCTATGGAATAACAAACAGCCAAAGAAACCAGGAGAAAGGCAAGCATGATATAGTAATAAGGTAGTTTTGAGGAGTTGAACAGGAAATTGGCGAAGGACTCGTTCTGCATGGGCAAGGAGAGTCCTTCCGCTGCACCCACCATTTTCCAGTTGTTAAAGACAATCCTGACTATTTCAGCAAATGCGATAGTGGCGATTGCAAAATAGTGGCCCCTCAGGTTGGAACAGGGATACCCGATAGCTGCCGCGACCACAGCAGCGGCGCAACCCCCCGCGACGAGTCCGATCCACGGGTTGACCCCGTAGGCGAAAGACAAATAGGAAGAAGTATAAGCGCCGATACCGAAAAAGGCAGCCTGCCCGAAAGAAAACATACCGGCATAGCCGCCCATGATGTTCCACGCAACTCCCAGCATGCCGAACATGAGCACGAGGATCATTACATGAATATGAAAGGACTGGCGGACAACGAGAGGAAAACCAATGAGCAGCAAGAGGATGGCTAATCCCTGAATAATCTGTCGAGCCCTGAAACGAGCATGTGCTACCATCCCAGGAGACCCTGCGGCCTTATCCAGATTATTATGAGATATATCATGAAAACAATGGCATACTTGTAAGACGGGTCAAAGAAGAAGCCGCCTAATGTCTGGGCCAACCCTACCAGTATTCCAGCGATAAATGCGCCCTCAATGCTGCCGAACCCGCCAAGGGCAACGACACAAAAAGCGATAGTCCCGAACAGACCTCCCACTTGGGGATAAATGTAGTAATAAGTAGATAAGAAAGCCCCCGCCACTCCGACGAGGGCTGCACCGATGCCAAAAGAAAGGGAGTTGATGCGCTCGGTATTGATCCCCATGAGCAAGGCTGCCTCGCGGTCCATTTCGGTCGCCAAAATCGCCTTGCCGGTTTTCGTCCTTTTCAGGAAAAAAAGCATGCAGACAGAAGCGATTACGCTTCCAATGGAAGCTGCAACTTTGGGAATACTGAGGGCGACGCCGCCGATTTGCCATGTACCTTGGAGTATTGTGGCCGGCAAAAGCCGGAAATCCGGGGTCCAGAAATAAACGGCAAGATTGGAGATAAAGATACTCACTCCAAAGGTCACTACCAACTGGGCCAGTATGGGACCCTTCATCACCTTGCTCACAATGAAGCGGTAGATCAGCATGCCCATAACGAACATGCAGATAAAACATATTGGAATCGAAAAAATGGGATCGATGCCGTACAGGGTAAAGAGCCAGAAGGAGGTGAACATGCCGAGCATCAGGAATTCGCCGTGAGCGAAATTCACGATGTTCATAACACCCCAGATAAGCGTCAACCCGATGGCGACCAATGAATACATCAGGCCAATTAATAAACCGTCGGCAAGCTGCTGAGGCAGCTGATCAGGCATGGATCGGTCCTGCTGCTACTTTCTTCCCTTCCATGCCGGGAACGGCCAGACGACCTGCTTCGAAGCCGAGTCAAAAGGCCAGATTGTCACATATTGCTGATTGAGTATCTGAACAAGTGTTCCCCTGGCGTAGATGTTCTGGTTTGATTGCGGGTCGAATTTGATTCCCTTCCATGGGTAGATAATCTGGTTGCCGGGTATGTCAGTCTCATGAAGAGCTTTCACAATCGCTTCTGGAGCTGTGGACTTCGCCCGATTGATAGCCTCGGCAAGGACAAATGGCGCCATGAAGCTCCGGGCGGCGTTTTCACTCATGTCTATGCCGTATTTTTTTCTGAAAAGGTCGTTGACCTTAGCCACAAGTGGGTTTTTCTTGGCAAGATCGAGTGCAAAGGTTGACCGGACAATTATATAGTTGCCATCAGCTTTTACTGCCTCCAGGTAGCCCGGCTCGATATAACCCGCCATGGTCATAATGCCTTTAGGTTGAAAGCCCATCTCCTTGAAAGTCTTGGTAAAGAGAATGGCATCTGTGATATACGAAGCATGCATCAGTACGTCTGCTTTGCTTACGATGAGCTTACCCACCTCGCTGGTCACGTCTGTTGCGTTAGCCGGGTATGTTATATCGGCAACCACCTTATAACCGAAATCAGAGGCATATTTCTTGTAGGCCTTGCCGGCATTCGAGCCGAATTCCGTATTTTCGTAAAGCACAGCAACGTTATGAACTGCCTGTCCGGTCTTCTTTTCCAGGTCCTTCAGGAACTGGAACTGGTCACGAGCAAAAATATCGTCATGGGGGCTAACCCTGAAAAAATATCTGAATCCCCTTTCCGTCAGTGTGGGAGAAGAAGAATCCGAGCATACGTATGGAATTTTCAGCCTTTCGGTAATCTGACTGGCGGTTTTCGTCACAGCACTTTGGTAGGCCCCAATCATGGCAACTACCTTTTCCGAAGTAATCAGCCTTTCAGCCTCGGACATTCCGTTTTTCGGGTCTCCCTTGGTGTCGGCATATACAATCTCGATTTTTGTACCGCCCAGGTTCGGTAGCCCCTCACTCTTGGCCAAGGGAAGATCTAGATCGTATTTCCCGTTAATAATATCCACCGCCAGATCGACGCCCCTTTTGCAATCCAGACCAGTCGAGGCGATATTGCCGGTCAGGGGATAGACTGCGCCGACTTTGATAACCTTCTGCGGTGATTGCGCATACACGCAAACAACCAAGATCAGCAACAAGGATAATGCAACGGATAAAACTCTGATACAATTTTTCGATGCCATCGCGTTTTTCCTCCTGCTCATATTTTTTTTGTTTCTAACCCTGATAAGTTTCCCAGCAATCTGGCAGAAATACTATTGGAAAGAAGTTCATCGATTAGAAAATACCACATAAATGTTTAAAATACAATGGCGGAAATTCTCTGTCGGGCAAACCTTGCTCCCGCCTGTTAGTGCCGTTTCACCTCAATGCCAGCCATTTTTTCATAGTAGCGTACCAGGCTTCCATGGTCCGCATCACCCAGGCCGTCAACTTTGAGGGCCTGCATAATTTCCATTACGGAAGCGGTCAGCTGCAATGGCACTCCGACTGAGTGTGATGTCTCCAGGACGTTATTGAGATCTTTAATGTGCAGGTCGATCCGAAACCCCGGATTGAACTTACGGTCCATTATGAGCGGGGCTTTAGCATCCAGCACAGCGCTGCCGGCAAGTCCGCCGCGGACGGCATGATAGACGAGGTCAGGGTCCACACCCGCTTTAACGGCCAGCACTAGGGCCTCAGACATTGCTGCAATATTGAGTGCAACTATGATCTGGTTCGCCAGTTTTACGACATTGCCGGCTCCCGCACTTCCGACAAGCACAACGGAACTGGCCATGGCTTTCATGACAGGGTAGCACTTATCAAAAATCTCTTTTTTGCCGCCCACCATCACTGAAAGAGTGCCGTCGATGGCCTTAGGCTCTCCACCGCTCACGGGCGCATCAAGCATTCCTATGCCTTTCTCTCCTAACCTGGCAGCTATTTCACGGCTCACCAGCGGAGCAATAGAGCTCATATCTATTACAACAGAACCTTTCGCCGCACCTTCAATGACACCGGCTTCTCCCAAAACCACTTCCCTGACGTGGGGAGAATTGGGCAGCATCGTGATGACGATCTCCGCCTGCTCTGCCACTTCCCTAGGATTCGCCGCAGCGTAAGCCCCGGCAGCGACAAGTTCATTCACCGCACCCTTACTTCTATTGAAAACGACAAGCTGATAGCCGGCTTTCAGCAAATTCCTGCTCATGGGTTTTCCCATTATTCCAAGACCTATAAAACCGATTTTCATCTTTTGTCCGCTCCTTCCTTATGATTGATTAACACCGCAGTTACGGTCAAAGCCGTTTTAAAAAGTCATAACCGGTTTATAAAACAGACGGTCCCATAAAAAGCGCGGAGGCCAGGCACTCAACTCAAGCTATGTCTCATTCCCCCCATTCGCTTTGTATCCCATCAGTTGAGTGAATGACGGCATATGGACTTTTTACGAGACCATCAGAGCTTGTAGCCGAATTCCGTTAGCCATGCAAGGGAAGACTTGCTGTCAGGAACAGGAACATACTCAAGGCCGACGTAGCCCTGGTATCCTGACGCATCGATTTCTTTAAAAATAAACGGATAGTTTATTTCCCCGGTACCGGGCTGATGGCGCCCGGGATTATCGGCTATCTGGATATGGCCAATTTTATCACTATGTTTGCGTAATGTGGCCGCCAGTTCACCCTCTTCCCTTTGAGCATGGTAGACATCATACTGCACGAAAACATTCGGCATGCCCGCATCTTCAATAAGTTTCAGTGCCTGATCTGTCCGGTTGAGAAAAAAACCGGGAATATCGAAGTGATTAATCGGTTCAATCATCAGTCGCAACCCCTTTTCCCGCAATACTTTTGCTGCATAGCGTACATTCCCGAGGAGGGTTGACCATTGTTTGTTGTCATCATAACCAGGTATTCTCTTACCGGCCAAACAATTCAGCCCGCCCACCCCGAGTGCAAGAGCATACTCCACCGCTTTTGCAACTCCGGCATGAAAT
>DMNE01000004.1 GCA_003453735.1 Nitrospiraceae bacterium
CCGCAGGAGAGCCGGCCGGAGTCGGCTGCGCTAGTACCGGTAAGAAAGCCGGGCGCAAAAATCAGCTTGTTGTTCTTCCCCAATGGATGACAAGTTGGCTTCACTTCGTCGGCGACGAAGTTGGAAGTAAGCCCACGGCCTGCAAGGCCTGCGTACTTCTCGGGACACTCGCCGATCTTCACCTCTTTCGATGTCATGTCTACGCGGATAAATTTACCCATGAAAACACCTCCTTAATGAGTTGCTTTTACTGATTAGGCCTGAGTTTATGAATCCCCATCAGTCTCTCTCTCGCTGGCGGAAAATAATGATTGTCCATGGAAAGGCACTTTTTCGGACAGACCTCGACACAAAGATTGCAGGTGCAACATTTGAGCCGATCAATTCCCCATTCCTTAGGCTCTTTGGTGACAACAATGGCGTAAGTCGGACACCGCTTGCTGCACATGCCGCAGAAAATGCACTTATTAATGTCGTTTTCGACCCGGCCTCTGGTAATTGCAGTAAAGGTCCTCTTCCTTTGAGGGTACATGAGGGTTGCCGGTCCCTTTACCAGATTATTTATTACCGTCCTCGCCATCGTAAAGGATTTCATATCTTTACTCGCCTACCTTTCTGTGCAACTTATACAGGGATCGAGGGTAATGATGATATTGGGAATGTCAGCGACCTGAGATCCTTTCATAACCTTTATCATCGCCGGAATATTCGAAAAGGTCGGCACCCTTACGCGGAACCTCTGGAGCAGTTTTGAACCATTGCCCTTTACATAATGGATTACTTCACCACGAGGCTGCTCGATCCTGGAAAAATATTCGCCATTCGGTGTTCCCTTTACCTTTACGTCGATCGGTCCTTCGGGGATCTTTCCCACTGCCTGGCGGATCAAATCGATGGATTGGAATATCTCGCGAATCCTCACCAGGCATCGTGCATAACAGTCTCCCGATTGCTCCACCATGGGTTCCACATCCAGGTACTTATACGCAGCGTATCCGATGGTCCGCATGTCAGTGGCGAGACCGCTTGCCCGTGCCATAGGTCCGACGCACCCGAGCGTATAGGCATCTTCCCTGGAAATAAACCCGACTCCTACCAGCCTGTGCTTAATGGAAGAATCATTGATGAAGACGGAGGTAAGCTCTTCAAGATCAGCCCTGAGTGTAGTCAGCCTTTGCACGATTCCCTTTAATGTCTCCGGATCAATATCTCTTCGCACACCCCCGACCTTGCAGACAGCGAATATGACCCTGCCGCCGGTTGTTTCCTCAATGATGTTGAGGACCGATTCCCGGAGACGCAGGGACTGCATCATGACACTTTCATAGCCGAAAGCATCGGCTGCTGCGCCCAGCCAGAAGATGTGACTGTGCATCCGTCCCAGCTCTTTCCATATGGTCCTCAAATAGAGGGCGCGTTCCGGCACCTCGACAGTCATAACCGCCTCTACAGCCTGACAATATCCCATGGCGTGCCCGATGCTGCAGAGTCCGCAGATCCGATCCGCAACATGGACGAAGTCGTTGAAATCCCTTTTTTCGACCAGCCTCTCCAGGCCCCTGTGCACATAGCTTATCGACGGGACGGCATCAACCACCGTTTCATCTTCGGTAACGAGATCGAAATGAATCGGCTCAATAAGCACCGGGTGCTGGGGTCCAAAAGGTATGACATTCCGCTGTCCCATGTAAGAAACCTCCTCTATGCTTCCGGCTGCTTCGACGTTTCCGGCTGCTGCTGACCGGCCTCCGGCTTCCCCTGCTCCTGAGGCTCTGCTTCCTTGGGCTTCGGGGGTTCCGGCAGCTTGACGTTCTCCACGCTGAAAGGTGTCTTGACCGCGGTGCGGTACAGTGTGCCGCCATAGTCGATGTTTATATTCCTAATGACGATGCCGAAAAGATCATGGATTTCGTTTTCATACAGAAAGGCGTTCGCATAAACCGCGCTGATGCTCTGAAGTTCCTCGCCGGGCACCACCGTAACCCGGAGATTCTTGAATCGATAGTCCTTGTCAAAAGAATAGCTAAGTTCATAGCCATTCTCGATGGTGGTGCAGCCGACCTGCACAAGGCGGTATCCCTCCGCAAAGAGTTGGGCTACGATTCCTACCAGGTCCGTCTTCCCTATGGGAATGATTTCCTGCGGTTCAGTCATTGAACGAACCCTCCTGATCTCTCATGTCTGTGGTCTCTCAGGCACTTCTTTTTCCTGCCGGGCATGTTTCTCTTCAAGGATCTCGCATGCCTTGAGCAGGCCATCGATAATCGATTCCGGCCGTGCAGCACAGCCTGGGACATAGACATCGACCGGCAACACCTTGTCGACTCCCCCGAGCACGTTGTAGCAGTCCTGAAAAACACAGCCCGATATGGCACAGATGCCCACAGCCAGGACAACCTTTGGGTTAGGCATCTGGTCATAGATATTCTTCACAACCTGCTTGCTCTTCTCATTCACTGACCCGGTAATGGCAAGGATGTCGGCGTGCTTCGGATTGCCGGTGCTGATGACACCGAATCGTTCAAGATCGTACATGGGCGTCAGGCTGGCAAATACCTCGATATCGCACCCGTTGCAGCTTGTTGCATTATAGTGAAGCACCCACGGAGAACGTTTAAACCAGCTCAATTCCTTCCTCCCTCAGTTACCGTGCGACATGGAGCACAATAATATTTGTCACGGCTGCCACGGCCGTAAACAGCCAGGAGCTGAATAGCGTAAGCTGCCACTTGAAGCGGGCATAATTGTTATCGATGAAGAGCTCAACAAAATACGTTCCCAGGGAGAGTGCGAGGCCCACTAACGGACTTGCCGCAAAGAAAAGGTATATTATGCCCATGAGGAGCACGTTCTCATACCAGTGGGTAACCTCTATGACGGCGAGCGTCGGTCCTGAGAACTCGGTGGTAATCCCGCGCACGATTTCCTGATGAGCGTGGTGCGACATGGAGAGGTCAAAGGGGGACTTTCGCAGCTTGATGGTGAGGATATAGAGAAAGCCGGCGAACACCCCCGGAAGATAAAGGAGGAGCGGGGCAGGGTGCTGCGCAATCTCCGCAACTTTAAAGCTTCCAGTCACCTGGTACATGCCGACAGCGACAAGAATAACCATGGGTTCACAGGCCATAATCTGGATCAATTCGCGCTCAGCGCCAAGGTGGCTGTAAGGAGAACCCACGCAAAATGCACCTAAAATAAAGAATGTTCCTGCCAGGGCCAGGCTAAAGACGGTTAGGAGGAGATCAGCACCAGCGAAGAAAAGTGCTCCAGAAAACATAGTAAAGACGGAAAACAACACGATGTTGACATTCTGGAATTTGTTGACGGCGATTCTCTCTTTCTGAAAGAGCTTGAGCGCATCAAAGAAGGGCTGCCGTATGGGCGGGCCGACCCTCCCCTGCATACGCGCCGTGAGCTTGCGGTCAATCCCCGCCAGGGTGCCCCCGACGAACGGTGCAATCAGCACAAAAGCCACCATCCTTTCAAAAAGGCCCAGGGACTGATACATCTCGATAATGCCGGTCATAGGACTACAACCCCGAACATGACGAAAAGAAGTGTCGTTGCAATGTATACGCCGGCGTCGAACAATCTGTTTTCTCCGAAGTACTTTCCCATGTAGTAATTCCTGAGCTGAATCGGCTGGCTGGATGCCATGGCCCCTTCGAAGGAAATATTGTCGATAAGCCCGCCACCAAGGTAGGCGCTCACCCGCCTGTAATTCTTATTGATGAATCCATAGTACAAGAGACAGAGGGGAAAGATGATTAACAAGCCGAGCATGCTGACGTAAACAATCATGACATTAAAGGTATCAGCAACAGGAAGTGTTCCGAACTTTTCGAGAAGATAGGGGTTGATGAGTCCGGAGGAGATCATGGGAAAGGCAAGGGACACAACCAATGTAGCAAAGGCCAGAATGTACAGGGTGATCCACTCCCAACTGCTTACCCGATGCTCCACGACCTCTGTTACTCCATGTTGAATGGAGATTATCTTTCCCATCCATTTGGTCCAGAAAAAGGCCGTGGCCGCACTCCCGTAGGCCAGAATAATTGCCATTCCCGGATTGGCATCGATAAATGCCTTGAGGGTTACAAACTTGCTGATGATCATCCCGAAGGGGGCGATAAACATCCCGGCCATGCCGATCATCATGACGGCAGTGAGCCTGGGCAGGCGCATGATCAGATAGTCCATATCCTCTATGTCACGGCTGTCGAGTTTGTATTCGATAATCCCCACGCAGAGAAACAGGAGCGATTTGGCCACCGCATGGAAAATAATCAGCAGCAGCGCCGACCACATTGCCGCAGAGGTATTCACTCCTGCGCAGGCCACAATCAAGCCTAGGTTGGAGATCGTCGAGTAGGCCAGCACCTTTTTG
>DMNE01000390.1 GCA_003453735.1 Nitrospiraceae bacterium
AAGAGGCTCGAAGGATGAGAAATCAGCATCTTGCTGATCCCACCGTGCGGTGTACCCTGGCACCATGGGCTTCCGAAATGCTATTTCTCGAATCCCTCAGCTCATCCTATCCTTTCCATTGTCTGTATGTTTATTAGGTGCTCAACCGGCAACACGGCGATAAGTCCATCCCCCGCCAGACCCGTATGGGCATTGTCGAGGATTATGCGGGTAGCTTCTTCGACTTTTTCGTCAGGAATGATTATTTGTATTATCTTGTAAACGGTATGAGCAGCGAAGAGCCCTACCTGGTCTCCTGCCACCTTAACCTCGAATATCGTCAGATGCCTTATTCCTGCAGCTTCAAGGGACGTCACAACACGGTCGAGAGACGTAGTCCTGATGATAGCATTCACCAGTTTCATAGTTCCCTCCTAACGCTTCAAAATATCATCCTTTATCCTCTCGAATTCTTCTTTTGCTATTTTTCCCTTCGCATACCTCTTCTTTAAGACATCAAAGGCCGTCTCCCCTGTTCCTCTCTTTTCAGCGCCGATGAGTGCCTGAAAAAGATATAAGACGCTTAAGATTACCAGCACCCAAAGGAAAATCAAGAAAAACCATCCCAAGCGCATGCCCCATCCATAATACTCCCAATGCATAAGTCCGCCCCTTTAGGATCATATCATAAACATTTTCTTAAAGGAATATCATCCCCTATGGGAAAACAAAACATCTTTCCATCTTCGCCCATATCTTATAGCAGACATTATCGTCATTTCGCAGGGTCACCGCGGGTTTTATTTTCATTTGGCAATGTTCCACCTCCTGGAATCCTACAACACCGGCGAGTTAGAGGACATTGTCGATATCCTTGAGCTCTACGACTTAGAAAAAAGAACGCTTGAGTCTTTGCAGGAGAAACTAGATGAGCTGGCGTATACGGTTTCTGTGCTCATGAACGAGACTCTGATGTTCGGTTTCAGGGAAGACAGGTACGCCAGGCCAGGCTTTTCACCCAGGGAGATGCTTGCTCCTTTGACTTGTTCGTTCCCTCCAGGTTGCTCAGAGGGTTTCCCCTTGAAGAGTTCTCGGAAATGGAAGATCATGATCTCATATAACGTCGGAGATGTATGGGCGTTTACTGTAATGCCGCGAGAGCTTTGTTGAGGCTATTGATATCTTCAAGGTGAAGGGCACGAACTGAGCGTTCTATTCTTTTGATAAGTCCCGAGAGCACTTTGCCGGGGCCAACTTCAATAAACATCTCTATTCCTGCATCAACAATAGTCTTTATGGAATCTTCCCAGAGAAGAGGACTGTTGAGCTGACGCACAAGGGACGCCTTAATGCCGTCGACGGTATTAAGGAATATGGCATCTGCATTGTTTACGACGGGAACTACGGGATTCTTAAATTCTATCTTCTTGAGTTCCTCTGCAAGCCTTCGCGAAGCCTCCGCCATCAATGTGCAGTGGGATGGAACACTGACTGCAAGAACTACTGCCCTTTTTGCTCCCGACTCTTTCGCACGTTTGACAGCCTCTTCAACAGCATTCTTTTCACCGGCTATTACAATCTGCTCCGGGCAATTGTAATTCGCAGGTGCTGCATAACCTGACTTGAGCGAAAGGCATATCTCGTCAATCTCGTTCCTGTTTAGCCCCATGATAGCTGCCATAAGTCCCCTGCCCTCCGGGACCGCTTCCTGCATAAACTGTCCCCTCTTCTCTGTGAGCTTCACAGCGTCATGAAATGAGACCGACTCTGCAGCCACGAGAGCAGAATACTCACCAAGGCTATGTCCCGCTACGACCGACGGTTTTATCCCCCTAGATAATAACACCCTGAGAATCCCGATACTCACGGTCAATATAGCGGGTTGCGTCCTGTAAGTTTTATTCAACTCTTCCTTCGGACCATAAAAGGATAACCGGGCAACATCATACCCGAGCGCATCGGAGGCCTCCTGGAAGAGCTCCCTCATCTCGCGGTGAAGCTCATAAATCTCTTTGCCCATACCGACATACTGGGAACCCTGACCGGGGAAGAGAAAGGCAAGTTTCATTAAGGGAACTCCACTGCTTCGTCAAGGACAGACAAGCCTGCGAAATAAGGGAAAGCGCTTGGGCTGCACAGGATCGGAAGGCGATGAATTCTTATAGAGCACTGTGACCGAAAAAACGCTTTGCAGATTTGAGAAAAAGGTTTGACAATAAACAAACTACGGTCACCCAGGCGAGCAGCCTGTCGTTGACAAGAATTCTGAGCCGTCCGTCCTTTGGATAACATATAACAGTATTAGTGTCCTTTCATCTCTTTTATCTTTTTTATTAACATCGGCACGATCTCGTAAACATCGCCGACGATTCCGTATGAGGCAACATTGAATATGGGTGCCTCGGGATTCTTATTTATAGCGATGATGATGTCGGAGGACTGCATCCCTACGAGATGCTGGACGGCACCCGAGATCCCACAGGCCATATAGATATTCGGGCAGACGGTTTTTCCCGTCTGGCCCACCTGATGGCTATAAGGGATCCAGCCCTCGTCTACCGCAGCTCTAGAGGCACCGAGGGCAGCACCGAGCACCTCTGCCAACTCTCCAAGAAGTTTGAATCCCTTCTGGTCGCCGAGCCCTCTTCCCCCTGATACGATGATATCGGCCTCCTGGAGATTGACAGCTATCTCGGAGAGTTCTTTTACTGTGGCTAGAACCTTTGTGCGCGAAGATAACCCAATTGCATCAACATGGACGATGTCGCCTTTCCTGCTTGCATCATACTGCCCGCGTTTCATCACCCTCGGTCTTATCGTAGCCATCTGAGGCTTATTATCCGGACAGAGGATTGTTGCCATGATATTGCCGCCAAAGGCAGGCCTTATCTGGAGAAGGTTGCCGGTCCCCAGATCTATGTCGAGAGATGTGCAATCGGCAGTAAGTCCTGTCCTGAGTCTTGATGCCACTCGGGGAAAGAACGATCGGCCGATGGGAGTCGCGCCTGCTAAGACAATCTCAGGATGATGCTCCTTCACCAGTAAGGAGAATAAACCTGCATAAGGTTCATCGTTAAATCGCTCAAAAAGCTGATCATTGCAAAGATACACCCTGTCAGCACCCCATCGAATGAGTTCCCGTGCTTCTGATTCCGGCGCGCCAAAGAGGACAGCCGAGAGATGTGTCTGAAGGATGTCAGCAAGCCTTCTGCCAGCGCCCAAAAGCTCATAAACCACAGGAGCCACCTTTGCGTTCCTCTGTTCGGCAAACACCCACACACCCTCGGATGCATCAGTGCGTCTCGTTTCAGGGGCGGGTGATTCGCCAACATCAAGCATCTCTTTGATCGCACCCTCAGGGCATGCGTTGAGGCACGCCTTACACAGCTGGCAATATTCTGTAATAAACGCCTTACCTTCTTTCATCGCGATGGAGGTAAACGGACAGGAATCGATACACGTCTCACAACCGGTGCATTTGTCAGGAGTGACAACTATACGCATTTCAAGCACCTCAGTTCTTGTATCAATGCGTCTACCTGCTCTTCGACAGTGCCTTCGATCATCTTCCTATCCTTCTTGGTCTCAGGGGCGAAGATCTTTTTCACTTGTGTCGGTGAACCTTTTAAACCGATTTTATCTCCATCAGCTTGGATATCAGCCGATGTCCATTTCTTAATCTCTATCTTTTTGGCCGCCATCTTGCCCTTCAGAGACGGCAATCTCGGCACATTGAGTTCCCTTACCACTGTGAGCAAGACCGGCAGCGTTGATTCCACTATGTCATATCCGTCATCCATTAGCCGCTGTACCCGTATCAACTCAGGTTTTACTTCCTCTATCCTTCTCACACATGAAATATGTGGGATATCCAAGAACTCTGCAGTCTCCGGCCCGACCTGTGCTGTATCACCATCAATCGCTTGTTTCCCGCAAATGGTTATCTCTGCACCGAGCTTTTCTATAGCCTTAGAGAGGGTATATGACGTCGCCCATGTGTCGGAACCTGCAAACGCCCTGTCAGTGAGCAACACAGCGGCATCGGCACCCATGGATATGGCATCTCTCAACGCGCCCTCAGCCTGTGGCGGCCCCATGGAAATCACGGTGACCTTCGCTCCAAGCTCGTCTTTGATGCGGAGGGCCGCCTCGAGTGCATGCAGATCATAGGGATTGATAATGCTCGGGACTCCATCCCTGACGAGAGTATTGGTCTCGGGGTTAATCCTTACCTCGGCGGTATCAGGAACCTGCTTGATGCATACGATTATATTCACTCTCTCTGTCCTCCCAAAACAATGATGAGTCAGGGTCAATCTTCCGTCGCTAGCCAAAATAAGATGAATATTATACGACTTTATAGCTCTTCGTGTAAAGAAACTGAGAGAACAAGAGAACAAGAGAACAATATATTCTTAGGAACCACCGAGACAACTGTAATTCTGGCAGCGGGAACAAGAAATTATTTCTTCCGGAGAAACCAGACGCAGAAGGGGATCTTGGTAGATATAAGAAAAATTAAGAAGCCTGAAAGTTAGGAAAGCGATAATCTTCAAGGGGGAAAGCATGAGCACCCTGTTCGATCATTTTTTGAAAAACATACTCATGATGATATAATTCAAAATGACAAGACAAACACATAAATGTTGTGGCCTTCACGACGGGGACGAATCCTTAGGAGCAAGAGAGAGCATGAATGATGCCACAGAAAAGGAAAGACTTGATGAGCACGAAAACATAACATTATGGTCTATACGTTGATCTTGCCTCTGGAGTTTTCATTTCTTTTCTTTTGTTTAATCTTTTGCTTAAGGCTGTAATAACATCCCTGAGGAGAAAGGAGAGGGTTCGGGGTTTCACAGGAGGATCAGGTATCTAGCGAGGTTCTTGTTTGAACAATAGGTCATTCTGAAGGAAGTGGATGTAAGTGACGTCCTGGACGCGTCTGTCATCGCCGAGGTGTTGAAGACGTGAAAAAAGGACCGACGTGTATCCGTTACAGGGCAGAAGAGCTCATTAATAGTTTTTTACTATGCAGTGACGGGGAAATCGTATGATCTATCTGCTTTTACTGCCGATGAGGAAGTAGCGAATAAAGTTTTGAATATACACGCACTGTTCAGCCCCTCCGATCACTCTGTTTGACCGGCACTTTAATTACAGGGGTTCGGCATGAGGAAACTAATCGTTCTTAATTTCATAACACTTAATGGCTACTTTAAAGGTCCAAATGGAGATATCAGTTGGCATAAGCACGGTACAGAAGAAAATGAATATGCTGCCGAGGTGCTCAAATTGGAGAACACGCTTCTTTTTGGACGTGTGACTTATGAGATGATGGCAAGTTACTGGCCGACCCCGATTGCGATCAAAAATGATCCGATCGTCGCTGAAGGAATGAATAATGCGGACAAAATTGTCTTTTCAACAACACTGAAAAAGGTCGAGTGGAATAATACGAGACTGGTGAGGGACAATATTGCGGAAGAAATAAANNCCAGTTTGCGGAACAAGGGTTAATCGATGAATATCAGATCATGCTGGATCCCGTTATCTTAGGTGATGGCATGCCAATAATGAAAGGCGTCAAGCGCAGACTGGACCTGAAGCTTACAGGGACAAGAACATTTAAGAGTGGGGTTGTTCTTCTTTGCTACCAGCCTGTTGAAAAGGTGTAAGCTCGTAATCTGTCCAGGAGGAAACCCCAGACAGCCTCTGCCAGATAATAAACCATGGTCGCCATGCTTATCTCTGCCCCTGGCTATTTCTTTGCTGCTAAGGCTATCTTAATAAAGTCTCCTTCCCATTCCCATACTCTCCAGAATCTCTTCCTTCTCATTGATCTCATTGACTCCGGGGGACAAACNNGAACGCCCTGAGAACCTCTTGAGGAGTTCCTGTTCTTCCGTAAAGGAAAAATCCATAGTTCCTCCACTGACTCTTGGACTTTACACCTCGCAAAATATCTTTATAATTAAAATTAGGGACGATGGTACAGGCGTAGGACACACATTATGGATAGCAAGAAAATATCATTAATAGGCGCTGGTACGATGGGAACGGGCATAGCCCAAGTGGCGGCCCAGTACGGCTATGCCGTAGTTTCGGCAGACGTGAAAGAAAAGTTCGCAATGGCCGGCTTTGCGAGGATTACCGTCCTTGAAATCCTCCGCGCCGAGTTAGGGGAGAAATATAAACCCTGCCCACTCCTTAGGAAAATGGTATCAGCAGGCAAGCTCGGTAGGAAAAGCGGAAAAGGATTTTATGATTACCGGTGAGAATATAAAGATAGAGAAGAAGCAAGCGATTGGGGTGATCACGTTCAACAAGCCCCG
>DMNE01000231.1:0-3447 GCA_003453735.1 Nitrospiraceae bacterium
ACCCCTATAACACAAAATAGGCTGCACAGGTAGTGCGCTTGGGAGTATAACATGTCCCGTGCTCAGCCTTCTTCTATGAAGACCTGCCGTTTTGTCCCCTGCTTGCGAAGGCGTTGGCTTTGGCGGAAGATCTCCTTCTTAGTGACCTTCTATCACAGTTAAATGTGAGTGTCAAGTCTTAGAGCTCTCGCTCATGGTTCCTCCATTTCCGCTCCAGACATTGCTTCATCTATGACAGAGGATTTCAAACTCAGGAATCTTTTTTCTTACAAAAAACACTCCAGTGCAGACGTTGCTGCTATGATTTCTTTTTAATTCAGCAGGTTAGGGCTTGCGGAACAATAAAATGATAAACTATGGCGGTATTCAGACATTATGTTTTATATCTACGGTCGTATCCTGATTGCCTGTCGATCCTTGGTATCATTAGAAGGAATGAGTTGAAAACCCATCTGTGAATATATTAGAATTCTACCTATAGGTAGTACTATAGGAGGTATTGTAACATTATGAGAACACCACAATTCTCGGGTGAGGCCCTGCGCTCTTTCCTCCATGAACATATCATAGCCACAATGAAGCAACTCAAAGACGCTCTTGGCACTTCTGTGGATATGACCATTTATCGCAAACTCCGACAACTTTCCTATCGTACGAGTTATTCTCATCATGGCAAGTATTACACGCTGAATGAACTGACGGACTTTGACTCATTTGGTTTATGGCAGTTCGATGTTGCCCGCTTTTCCAAATATGGAACCTTGTTAAAGACTGCCCAGATGCTTATTGAGCAGTCCGATAAGGGATACTCGGTTTCTGAACTTCGTGTTCGTCTCGGTGTCGATGTGAAGGAGGCATTGCTGCAGTTATATAAGGAGCATCGAGTCTCCCGCGAGGAGATTACAGGACGCTATGTGTACTTTTGCTCCGAGGCCAAAAGGCGTCGTCAACAGCAACTGCGGAGATTGGAGGAACAACCGCCTTTGAGCACTGCCGAAGGACGCCATATGCTTGCGCACGAAGTGAGAGCTGCAATCGTCCTCTTTTACAGTGTGTTGGATGAACAGCAACGCCGCTTGTTCGCTGGCTTGGAATCACTGCGTTTCGGGCATGGCGGAGACAGCATGATTTCCCGCCTTTTCAACATCGACAACCGCACCGTTGCGCGGGGTCGGAGCGAGTTGCTCCAGAGGGACATCGAGATCGACGGTATTCGCAAAAAAGGCGGACGGGTCTCCATTAAAAAAACCCTCAGATCATTGATCGTATCCGCAGCATCATGAAATACGAGATGGCGGGTGATCCCATGACCGGTATGAAATGGACCCGCAGAGCTACCAGAAAAATCGCTAAGGAATTGCAGCGAGAAGAAATCATGATCAGTGACAAATCGGTCAGCCGCATACTCAAGGAACTGGGATATTCCCTGCAGGCCAACCGCAAGAAAATTGCACTCAGCGGCAATGGCTCACTGCAACAACGCGCCGAACGGGATCTCCAATTTCGCCACATATGCCGTATGCGTGAAGGCTTTGCTCGAAGGCAAGAACCAGTCATCAGTATCGATACAAAAAAGAATGAACTCATTGGTAACTTCAAGAACTCAGGCCGTATATGGCGTGACCGGCGCTGTGATGTCGCCGATCATGATTTCCCTTCCTACGCAGAGGGCAAAATGATACCGTACGGCATTTATGATACGGTTGCCAATGAGGGTGCTGTCTATATCGGGCTCAGTCATGACACCGCAGCTTTCGCGGTTGATTGCATTTGCACATGGTGGAAACACTATGGCTCCGTCCGTTATCCGCACGCCCGTCGCATGCTTATCCTCGCCGATAGTGGTGGCACCTCGAATGCGGCATGGCACTATCATCTTTGGTATGCATTCTGTCAAGAGTATGGATTGAAAGTCACTGTGTGCCATTATCCGGCAGGCGCTTCAAAATGGAATCCTATTGAACACCGACTTTTCTCCGAGATTTTAAAAAACTGGGCAGGTATCCCACTTGTTGATATAGAGACAGCTCTAAAGTTTGTCCGCACCACAAAAACAAAAACAGGACTCAAGGTGACAGCTGCTCTCAACCGCGAACATTACCCCTTGAAAGAAAAAATCTCCCCAGCCGACAAAGCTCAAGTCTTAATAAAACGGCATCAACCTCAACCAAAATTGAACTATACCCTACACCCTTTTTATTTCTCCGCAAGTCCTTAGATTATTCCACGCTTCCTATCACCATTGAGGTGACGTCTTTATGCTCTATGTCCCATTGCCGCAGGTCCACACTGGACCGGCGAATTCGTCCACCCGCATGTCCTCTTAGCTGCGGCCAAATGCCTCGCCTGGAGCAGAGAAACAATATGCAGCATAAAAAACAGCGGCACCAGGAATACAGGGATAATGACCAGAGGCAACTGCGACATCGGGAACGCAGTGATCGCTTCCGAGATTCCGATGCCAAAGGCTGCACTGAACGCCCCCAAACTGACCGCTACCACCAGATCCAATATCCCCATCAAGTTCCAAATCCGGAAAAATCTGCTTGCTGCAAAGTCCGGCCGTTGCTTAAGGGCTATCACAATCCATGAGGCAGTAACGCCAATTGCCATGTCTCCCAATCCGGCAGGCCAGGCAAATAGACCCGGCAATATTCCATATGCATAAAGGGCGATGAACCCCAGACCAGCGAACCTCCAGGCCTGCATGCCCGCTGCAAGCTGCAGATCGAGCGACATAACAAAGTCACGGAACGAGCCGGCAGACCAAAATGCAATGAGGAACACAAAAATCGGGATAAGCACTCCTGCGAGGATTGGCAAAGGGGGAACACCCGGTTCTCTCACAAAAGTCTGATTCGCTCCGAGAATAAACGCGAGCACGAGCCAGAAAAAGATCACGATCCCAACCATGATCTTTATCCTTCCATTGTCTTTTATATTTTCAGAGGTAGTCATTGTACATCTCCTTTTCTACGGCGGGCTGGATCTGAAATAACAAAGCCGAACCGCCAAAAAGATTATCATTTCCTTCGGCAGCTCGGCCATCTCCATCGTCAGGAGATCCGCCGCTTTCCGCCTCCTCCTTGCGAAGGGTTTGGCATTTTTCGGGAACCATCCTGTCTTCTTAATTCCATTTTAGCGCCAGACAAATAATAACACAAGATATCTTTTCTAACCCTACTCTTAGGTAGCAGGCACAATCAGAATATCCAGTCCCCGCGGGTACTTGCAGTGAAAACAAAATTGGGGTTTTTTGCACAAAAAGACTCAAATCAAACACCTGTTTCATGTCTTTAAATATCGCCCTCACCCGATTACACAAAAAACAAAAGCAAACTGTTGAGGGTTCTTGACCGTCCCGACATCCCCTTGCATAATAATTTGAGCGAGAATGATATACGGGAATACGTGAAAAGAAGGAAAATAAGCGGGTCAACCCGTAGC
>DMNE01000231.1:3458-9174 GCA_003453735.1 Nitrospiraceae bacterium
GAAATGCTATTCCTCCCCTGCCGGATTTGATTCGCCTGCGGGCATCGTCTAAACTGCCTCGTTATTGCAACCCCCCTGAGTTATATTGAGAAGTTACCCAGCCCTGCCTTAACCAATTGAGTTTAAATGATTTTTTATTGAATATGGAGTCCTCCCTCCGCCCTTTGTACCATTCGTCGATGGCTTCTTGAGGTGGACCGGAATTCTGGCCAAACCGCACTGCAGCATCTGAAAAACGGACTCCGGTCGCTTACCACCGTGATCCCGAACATATGTACGAGGACCTCGCAAAAAAGGATTTTAAGTGCAAGAAAATATGCGTTTCCTTGCACAAAGGGGTACCTGGCCAGCAGGGCAGTTAAGCAGAAACCTACGGGCTTGAAGTCAATCTGAGGTTCACAACGAAGAGTGAATGGTACGAAAGACACGAGGCGGCTACCTGCCATGCAGGTGTTATTCGAGAGGTCGCCGCTAAGCCCCAGTTTTTCCTGGTCTCCATCTATGGTGACCACCGCCGGATGACACTCCCCGCTTCAAGCAGCTGAGAATTATATCCTAACAAAGTTAAAGTTTCATCCGCAAATGTCGATAAGATAAACAGTGAATATTATGGCAGAAAGATTCAATGGATAACAAACATCTGCATAAAATATTCAAGCTTGCAATCGAAGCCAAAGAAGAATCATTCGTAAATTTTATCGTGAATCAGAGGAAACCTCTACCCACGTTGAAGCGAAACAACTATTTATGGCAATTTGCCGATGTTTATACAGCAAAATCAGACAGTTTGAGTGATTTCATTAGCATTAAAACTTTTGACAATACGACTGGTAGTTTAAGGAGGGAAAGTATGAGAAAAGTTGTGTTGGTGCTCACAATATTCCTGGTCTCTTGCTTTTTACTGCTTTTCGCAGCCTTTATGCAAAAAAGCGCGGAGGCAAATTCAGGGTATGTAGGAGTGGATACCTGCAAGGGCTGTCATGAAGATAAATATGACAGTTATGCGAAGTCCATTCATTCAAAAAAAGCGGTTCCCAACAGTCCCGCCAACAGGGAGGGATGCGAATCCTGCCACGGTGAAGGCGGTGCCCACGTTGAGAAAGGTGGAGGCAGAGGGACAGGCATATTCAATTTCGGCCCAAAGCTATCTGCAAAAGAAAAATCAGCGAAATGCCTCGGGTGTCATGAGGACACAAAGTACCTCGCTTTCTGGAACATGGGCAAACACAAGGCCGAAGATGTGTCCTGCGACAACTGCCATTCCATTCATTCAGGGGGGGATAAATTCCTGATAGCGGGCAAGTCTGAAACCTGCTATCGGTGCCACAGGGACATTAAGGCGATGGGAAACAAACAGTCTCACCATCCGATCAAGGAAGGCAAAGTCTCGTGCACCGATTGCCATGATCCCCATGGCGAGTTCAGCAGAGCGATGATCAAGGCTGATTCGGTCAACGAACTCTGTTACAAGTGTCATGCGGACAAAAGAGGTCCTTTCATGTGGGAGCATCCCCCCGTGGAAGAGAATTGCCTTACTTGCCATAATCCTCACGGCAGCAACCATGACAGGCTGCTCGTGATGAAAACTCCTCAGCTGTGCCAGCAATGCCATGATGGAGCGTACCATCCAGGAACGCCATATACGCAGTTTCAGTCGTTTACGCCGCCCGCAAAAGGAACCAATCCGGCGACTCAACTTGTAGGCCGGGCGTGTCTGAACTGCCACAATGACGTACACGGCACGAATGGTCCATCAGCATATGGACAGAGATTTTTGAAATAGGAGGATGACAATGAAAATAACAATTTGTTCATATATGATGTTGATTCTTTTGTTCCTCCTGCCGGGCGTGAATGCCTTCGCGGCAGACAGTACAACTGAAGGCGAGATCGGATCAGCAGCCGTTGTCACTGATGTAAACGGCAGCAAGGCGAAATTCAGCGAATACATGGACGAAACAAAAGGGGGCGGCCTTTACAGCGATGTCAAGCTGCACTATGACAACGACGACTATTTTTTGAAATTCAAGGCGTCTGATATCGGGTACAAGACGGAGGATTATCAGCTTGATGGCGGGATGTACGGCAAGTTCAAAGCCGACCTGTTCTACAATGAGATCATACATAATATTACCACCGACGCTCGCTCGCCTTACATGGGCATCGGGAGTAATACACTCTTCTATCAGGGGGCTTCACCGAGCCAGAACACTTCCACCTGGAACGTTTTCGATTATAGCACTGAAAGGAAACAGACGGGCGTCGATTTCAGGGTGGATCTGCTAAACCCGTTTTACGTTGATTTCTCTGCACAAAGTGAAGCCAGGAGCGGGATACTGCCGATAGGTGCCAACACCGGCATGAACTCTCCCGGCAATTTTATCGAACTTCCCGCCCCCACTAACTACACAACCAACAATTTCAGGGGAGAGATCGGTTATGCTGCCAAGCCGGTATTTGCGGCACTCAATATTTTTTACAGCAACTTCTCAAATGAGAACCACGTTCTTTATTATGAGTCTATAAAATCCCCGTTGTTGGATACGACGACTCTGGCGCCGGATAACGATTATTGGAGGCTTGGGTTCAAGAGCTCAGTGCAGCTCTCACCGGATACCAGGGTTAATGTGAGCATCAGTAATGCACGGTCGGAGTCGAATTTTGATCTGCTGACGTCATATCTGTTGACGGGAACAACGGTGGTGAACCTTCTGCAAAGTCCGAATAGTTTGAGTTCCACAGCATTCAACGGCAGGAAGGATATTCAGAATTACTCTTTTGTGCTTACCTCGAATCCGGTGTCTTACCTCGATGCAAGACTCTTTGCCACATATTATAAAACTAAAAACAACTCGGACCAGATCACGGCTGTGGACGTCAACAATACCACAACCGCATCCGCACCCGGTTTCTTGTTCACAAATGGTCTTTTCGATTACAGTCGAGGCACTGCCGGCATCGATCTCGGGTTTAGGTTGCCTGACCATTTTCATCTGGACATTGCATATCACTATACCGATTTGGACAGAAGCAGAGACGATATTCCAGAGACAAATGATGATGTTTATTCTGCAGAACTGAGATGGAATGGCCTCGACATCCTACTGCCTAAAATCTCGTATCAGAAGCTCCAGAGAGGCGCTGGCGGACCGACAGCTCAGGCGCTCACAGATAACTACGGTGTTGATGAGTGGCTAAAGGCTTTTGACGCGGCGAAACAGACAACGGACACATACAAGGCGTCTGTCGACTTTTTCCCTCTTGACAACCTTGATTTGGGAGTAGCATACAAGTATAGAAATACAAACTACCCGGATACCGTTCTAGGAATGTGGAGCAGAAACACCAATGAACTGGATGTCTATGGCGGCTATGCGATCGGGAGTTTCGCAAGGGTTGACGCATATTTTGATCTCGAGAACATCAAGACATACACATTTCTGCGCTATTTTAACAGCACTTCCAAGGACCCGAACCCCTTCAATCCATCTTATGTGAATCTCAACGGCATAAGCGGTAATACCGCTTACAACTGGGACATGGCACTGAAAGACGACACGTTCGAATACGGCGTGGGACTGGATCTCTATCTGATGCCGAAAACATTGACCCTTAGGCTGCAGTATGACTATGTAAATTCCAATGGCAATGACGACCTCACCTATTTCAGTCAGGCCGCTCTTACGGCCCTTAATCCTGCGGCCAACAATAGTAATATTGACACGCCGGATTATGATGACTACAGAAAAAGCGCATTCACGTTTACGTTCATCTACGCCATCTCGAAATCGTTCATTTTGACCACCGGTGCCTCATTTGAGCGGTACGAATATAGTGATGTAAGCCTGAACAATTATCAGTACGTGTTTGGCAGCGGCACAAGCATCAATTATTTGAGTGGAGCGTACGCTAATCCATCTTACAATGCGAGCGTCGCATTCCTGACGGCGAGATATAAATTTTGATTAAAATAAAAGGTTTATTGTGGTAAAAACAATCCTCCAATCCATTTCTTAAAAGGGAAAGGAGGATTGTTTTCTCTTTGGCCTGCATTGTCTACCCCCATGCGTTCGACGTTAGACAGCATTGACCCGTGCAACGACTTCGCGGGAACTGAAATAAGGACGGCAGTATTGCCCCAGCAGGCTCCCGGAAAATATTCCATCCCGGGAAAAAGTTAGATCTTAAGCAGCGCGTCGTTTCAACCAGAAACATGCCAAAAAAAGTGAGAAACATTATCGTCGATGAACCAAAGACAATAAAGGAATTCGTCTTCCAGCGGCTGAGCGATGAGTTTGACCAGAACATGCTAAGGGATTTTTAGGGATGGGCTATTTAATTTTCTGATTGTGGTATCATTGGATCTATGATGGTAAGGCTATGGAGAGAAGAAGGGAATAGTCGCGGGGTCCTTTGCAAAAAGCACTCTGCATAACTGTCCTGCTCATTCTGGCCGGTATTTTACTCCCTCATCGTGATTTCTCCTCATCGCAGGGGATGCGGGTTTATGCCCAACAGCCCGTTGAGCAGACGAGTCCTGCACCGCAACCCATGCAACAGCCCGCACCACAGCCGGCGCCTGAAGTCCAGCAGCCTCAACCAGTGGCGTCTCAACCTGTTCAGCCCATTCTGGTTAAGCCACCCTCCCCAAGAAGAGGTGAAGTCAGTTTTAATTTCGATGATGCTGACGTCTTTTCGGTAATACAGACCATCTTTGGGGATGTCCTCAAGGTGAATTACATTGTTGACCCGAGTGTTAAAGGGAGGGTGAATTTCAGATCCACAGCCCCTGTTGCAAAAGAAGATGTGCTTCCCCTAATGGAAGTCATCTTGAGGCTCAACGGCATTGGTGTCGTGGAAGATGGTGGCCTTTACCGCATAGTACCTATCGCCGATGTATCAAGGGAACCGGCGCCTGTGGGCCTCGGAAGGGACGCTGGAGAGGTCAAGGTAGCCGGGAAGGCGTTGGTCCAGGTAGTCCCTATCAAATATATCCAGTCATCGGAAATGGTGAGGGTGCTCACGCCGTTTCTTTCGAAAACCGCGGTGATCATTGATGTCCCGAAGAGCAACTATATCATTATTTCGGACACTGACGCCAATATCAAACGATTGCTCGAGCTGGTAGAGATCTTTGACAGTGAAGAGCTCAAGGCGGTGACCCCGCAGGTCTATGTCTATGCTGTGCAGAACGGCAAGGCAAAGGATGTCGCTGCGTTACTGCAGCAGATATTCCTCGGTGCAAAAGCTCCAACAAAAACAGCGGCCCCGGCGCAAACACCCGGACAACCGCGGGCACCACAACAACAAGCACCAGCTCCTACGCAGCAGCCGCAGGTCTCTCTCGGACCAGAAGGAACGGGGGGGGAGAAGCTGGTATCGGAGGTGACTAGGATAATTCCTGATGAGATTACGAACACGATCACGATCCTCGCGACCCCAGAAGATTATGCCCTCATCGGGGAGACATTAAAGAAGATCGATATAGCGCCGAGGCAGGTGATTATCGAAGGACTTTTCGTTCAGGTGACGCTACAGGATAATCTGAGTTTTGGCATGCAGTGGTCATTGCAAACCAATGTCGGTATTCAGGACTTAAAGCCATTCACTACTAATCCGGTGCCTCTCACCGGCAACTTTGGGCTCAACGCTCCGGCCTATTCAACTACGCTGCCAGGCCTGACTACAGGCTTTGGATTCGTTGCTACGGATCCAA
>DMNE01000231.1:9239-17320 GCA_003453735.1 Nitrospiraceae bacterium
CCTCAACAACCACGGTGCCCGTATACGGCACGGCGTCAATCGAATACAAGGACATAGGAATCATCCTCAAGGTGAAACCCCAGGTGAATGACAGCGGCTTGATTTCCCTTGAATTATCACAAGAGGTATCTTCTATTGCCGCCCAACCCGTCCAGGTTAACGGCCTCAACGAGGTCGCCATCGATAAAATACAGGCGACGACAAATCTTGTTGCGAGGGACGGGGAGACGATCATCATCGGCGGCCTTATAAGGGAAGATACCTCGACAGATACTAACGGTATACCCTTTCTCAGCAGCATCCCGATCATTGGCAATCTGTTTGGCAGTACTTCAAAAAACAAACAGAGAACAGAGCTCATAATTCTTCTCACTCCTCACGTAACGAGGACCTTGAAAGAGGCAGCGGAGATTACATCGGATTATGTAGACAGGTATAAGACTGAGACTAAAGATAAGCAGATAGATGATTTCATGAATGAACGGGGATTAAAAGCCCCTGACCAGAAGAGTCAGTAAGAACGCAATCATTCAAGAAACGGCAGCTGTCTTACACCGTAGTGATTTCCCAAAAGATATCCTTATCTAGACCGCCGATAAAACATCTTTCATCTCTCTTGTGATCTAAGGATTTATGTATGTTTTACTTTGCTCTTTCTGAAAATGTGTTTTCTGAGAGACATAGTAGCACTGCTCCGAAAGCGCGGCAGCGTTCGCTCATTGCTGACCGGGGCATTTATTATCTCACGAGCCTGATTTCGGCTGCGTTTGTGAAGTTGCCGCTGAATTCGCGCTTGGCGAGGGCGGAGTTGCTCCGGGGGCATTTAAATATCACAGTGCCCATGATACTGTGGTTACCCCAGGCAGCTTCTTTGGGTCGATCAGCGATCAGCCGCTTCACCAAAGGACATCTCCGACGCTTTCAGATGGCAGGTCGCTGCCAGCAAAGAATGTCAGATGCGAATCCGTAGATGTGATCTCGTTATCTTGTGGTCTCGACCAAAAGACTGCTTTTCTGTTAAACTGACTTAGGAGGGCATTCTTAATGGTTGCCTCGAATAATGTGCATCTTCATTCTCAGTGTAGAGGTCATGCTGCGAAGTGTAGCTTGCTGCCTTGGCATTATTTTTTGCAAACGGTAAGGGAAAGATGCCTACGAGATTTAACCGGGTAGGCAAATGCAGCTTTTATTGGTCCCTATGAAGGGAAATAACGATATAATAGAGAAGGTGCTTATGAAAAAGCTCACCTCTAGTCAGAATCTCAACGTCTCTCTGCTTCTTTTTGCCATAACCTTACCCCTATTTCTCGGGGGTTGTCTGGGAGCTGGAACACCGACAGCAGCGGACATTACGGGCACCTGGCAGGTGTCCACTACGGGAACCGGAGGCACGAATGGCAGTTATCAGCTTACGAGTATCAACAATAGCGTTGGAGGAACATCGCCAACGAACGAATCGATCTCCGGCACGATCACCGGTTCGAGTATTACATTTCAATTTACCGATAGCAGTGGCGTAACAGAAACCTATACAGGAACGGTAGGTTCTGACGAGACGACGATGCAGGGTACATTCACTACTAGCTCTGGAGGATCGGGAGACTGGACTGCAGCCGAGACTTCTTCAACAGCCGTAACTATTACAGGTACCTGGAGCCTGACAAATACCCCAAGTAACGGCACGGCAACAGCAGTTGGTAATCTCTCGCTCAACCAGCAGACTACTACCACTTTCACAGGCACTTTCACAGGAACATCTGGAGGGCAGTTTCAGATCACCGACGGCACGATCACCAACAGTACGACTGTTACTTTTAGCTGGATCGATGCCACTGGCGCAACGAATTCGTATACGGGGACGCTAAACTCTGATGAAACTCAGATGGCCGGAACTTACAGCGTTGGCACCACAACGGGAACATGGAGTGCGCTCAAGACCTCTTAAGAAGGTAGTTTTCGGGTCTTAATGGAGAAGAGGCAGGACTTAAAGCTTTGCGGAGTGTGAATTTGCCCATAGGGTAATGAGCTGGAAATTTATGAAGACTGCACCGGCAAAGTGGCGGTATTTTTTGGTCAATCAGGTGCGTGTAGCGGGCTTTTGTATGACAGCGATTCAAACTTCAAGGGAGATGTTGAATCGAACACTCGGAGGCGCCGCATTCGCCATCCTGGGCGGGACGCCAGCCTGCAGTAAGTACCCGTCGTTTTCTCAGGGCCCTGCAATTCTTTGTGGCCTTTCAGGATGGGGAGTAGCGCACTGCAGGCGTTGACAACGCAGTAAGACCTTGCCCAGAGGACCGTTTGCCGTGGAATGTACACAGGACTTTTATAAAGTCTCTGCATCCGCCCGGGGGAAGCGGACAGCTTCAGCGTCGGATGAGCGCTTATGAGCATATGCACATGTTCCGCTCCCCATTAAACCCAAGCAGCTCACATTCCTATGAGGCAATATCCTCGAGGGAATCGTTGGAGAGATCCTTGAGCATTGGTTCGGTAATAACCTTACCGCGGTATTTCGTTATCAGCACGAAGCGAGTCCGGGTTGTTGTCCTGTCCATAACGGTTGCCGAGCATACGATTATGCCCTTAGCCCGAAGGTCAACTTCAGTGGTCATCCATTTAGATTTGTCGTCTGTTTGTGATACAATTATGAATCATGAAAAGAAAGCTGGATTTGTTGGTATGGAAATGAGATCGGCCTGGGATGAAGAGGAGGCAGCTGTATAAGGGATCTCCTAAAGTCTCCTTCAGCGAGAAACTCTCGCACGAAAAATGGCTCTGGAAGTGCAGGCATTCTTTTTCCTCGGCAACTCCTCCTCTCTGATTGAAGAGGAGAAAAAGGATTATCGCCCACTAAGGGAGACGGATGCGAGGGTGAGAACCTTCAAGGAGCCGAAGGAACTTATGGTAAAATGAGACGTGACGGCAATGACGGGCAGGAAATAAGATGCGCCTACTAAAATACTTTATCAGGAACGCGACGGTCATCAACTTGATCCTCTTATCAGTCCTTGTGGCAGGCGGTGCCTACATTATATCGCCGCTACTTGGTATGAATATTGGATACACGCCTCCTCCCCTGAAGAAGGCAGAGCCTGTCCAGGAACAGCAGGTCGCTCAGACCCAGGTACCTTCACCGCTTGATTTCTCTATTATCGCCGAACAGAACCTCTTTCACCCCGACAGGACTATACCGGTCGAAAAGGTGGCCGCGCCGCCGCTGCCGCAACCAGAATTCGTACTCTACGGGATACTGATAACCGATGATGCCGGAGTGGCCTATCTTGAGGACAAAAAGGCGCCCCTCAATACGCCGGGAAGGGGGAAAAGACAATTGCCCCTGAGAAAAGGAGAAACCCTGAGCGGCTTCACCCTGAAAGAGATAGAAACGGACAAGGTTGTGATGGTGCGGGGAGAGGAGCAGACACTGGTCTATCTGAATGACCAGCACAAACCGAAGACAAGGGAAAGTGATCAAACGACAGCAGCAGCGGCAGCGCCGGGCCAACAGCCCTCGCATGTCCAACAACAGCCTGGGGTTGCGCCGACACGTCCGCAACAGGAGAGAACCGCATCAATTGGTTCCTCGCCTGCGTCACAGATGCCAACGACCGTATCACAGCCACAGGTGCCGATGACCGTATCACAGCCACAGGCGCAGACGACTGTATCACAGCCACAGGCTGCAGCGGTTGCTCCGCAGCAGACAGTCGAACCGCCAGGACCGAGCAATATGAAATCAGCTCCGGCTCCCACCCAGAGGATGGGACCAGGCCTGCTCTTTGGCACACAGGGGAAATAATCTCGTCTTAAGCGGCATCGTAATCCCCCTCACGATAGCAGTAAGAATCAAGGAAAAAATCAGGAATTATCTTTGAACCCTCAAATGTCCTCACTATGTAAGGGATGCCCTCTTCTTTCCCGTACCCGTCAGTATTCAATTGACGACAAAGTTCTTCATGAGGATTAATCCAGAGGCTTATCGCTCCTGCCTGTTCTTTCGCGGCGAGGTCTTCAAGAACTCCAAAGACCTTTTCGGGAGCTATCGCCTCTGAGATGAAAAAATCGAGGAGATGGAGCACATCATTTTCCCTTTTCAGAATCACATAAGCTTTCAAAGTCCTCTTGAGTAATCCCCTAAAGGTAACGATCTCATACTTTACGCGGGGATTGTCCTTGTACCTCCAGAGAATATACCCACTCTTTTTCTCTATCGAGAGCCTCAGAGAATCCCTCTGCCTTTCCCAAATTTGATCGATCTCCTCAGGGCGTATCGTTTCCCATCCTGTCTCGACCCTTAGAAGCGGATTCCGGTAAGGCTCAAAATGGGCTCTCTCTTTTTTCATGACATTGATATGCTTATGCCGCTCAAACTGAAGCTGGAGGGTCATGAGCCTTCCATGCCTCTCTGAGGGAAAGCCGAATATGAACTCCATTGGTTCAGAAGCATAGTAGGCTTCTGCTGTCTTGACGATGATCCCACTTTTCGAAAAGAGCTTTGCACGGTACCGCGGGTGAGTCATTACATCGCATCCTTGATAGGCATTCAATACCATGCCTTNNGTTCCATAGAACGGCATCTTTATGCCGCCGTAGTGGGCGATAATCTGACCGTCCTCTTCAGCAAGAAAGGAGGAACTTCCGAGGAAGGAACGCCGGTACTTCCAGAGCCACTCTTCATGGGAGAGCTCCCTGCCGAAGCAGACCTGAAACAGCTCTCTTATGCCTGCCTCGTCTTCATCCCTGCCCGGTCTTATTTCCATACCAATAGATTTTCCCTGCTTCTTTGGATTCGAAAATTGTACCATAAAGAGCGGCGAAATGAACAACGACTCGGGCCGATCATCAGTTCGATGAGGAATGATCAGCCATCCAAAATGATCAGCTTATCGCAGAATTGATGAGAATATGCTTCGGCCGAATCGAGAGATGCTTCTGTCTCTTGCCAAGCCGGCTTTAGCGAGGTAGCAGTCAGAGAATCTTTTTGCGGGAAGTAAGAGAAGGCAGCAACGAGCTAAAGACTATGTATGGGAGTTAGCCCAGTCCCTCTCCTGATGGATCTTCGCCAGCCGGACCCGACGGTCAAATAGCTCTGCCTTTGTAGGGATTCGGACATCAGGCTGCTTTCTCAGCGGCATTCGCACCTGCGCAGGAAGACGCGTTTCTCACCATGGACTATATATCGCAATTTAGAGGGGTTAATCAGGGGCCGCGACTTAAAAAAAAGGGAGGGCAATAGCCCTCCCCGGTTAAGCAAATCGGCAAATGCTATTCAGCAAGTAATTCTGCTGAGAACTGGAAGAGTGAAGCCGATAGCTCGTTTGCGCCAGTTACAAAGACTGCTGCAGAGTATCCTGGGACATAGGGTGTCGATGGATTCGCCGCTACAGTATTAAGCCCGTTTGGCAGAAATCCAATGACTCCGCAAGGATCGCCAGCAATAGCTCCGGTTCCTCCCTGTGTAGTGCAGGATCCAGTCGCGTTTACCGCTAAAGGCTGAAAGCGTATCCATCCTTCACTAAACGGTGGGTTAGAAATGAATTGGAGGGTTACCTCATTAGACGGCGACTCCACTGTGGGAAGACCCGGCGAGATGAACTTGCCGAGCGGCACAACGGTCGTGTTCTCCAGGGTGTCGTAGATTGCATTAACCGATATCACGTCTGCCTCACCGATGAAGTGTTGGAGCGGGAAGCTGAAAGAGAACCCCGTGTTCATGTCATAGATCTCCGGTGCGGGCGTTGCAAAATAGTGGGTATCGGCAAATGTCTTCGTTACAACGTCAAAATCGAAACCAGTAAATGCCGAATAGCCAAGCGAGAAATTCCTGACCAGCTGATTGAGGGCTCCTGCAGTTGTCGCTAATGTTGTGTCTCTTACAACATTAAGGTCAACAAGAGTTGGCCCAAAGGTCGCTGCCGCGCCGAATTTGTTGAAAACGCCTGTTGCAGGAGAGCCGGTGGTATCCGTATAGGTGCACCAGTTCAAAACCTGGTCGCCGTTTGCAGGTGCTTTCGTACTCGCTGCGACATAAGCATAGCATGGAAAACCGGCGACGCCGGCAGGTAGGCACTCTTGGGAAGCCAGCTCCAAGGGGTAGCTCTCATAGTGCAGGATCGGCCCATGCGCCACATTCGTAGTTGTATAATTTAACGTGGTTATTGTCTCAGACAAATTGTCATTTAAGACTTCCGCATTAAGCGTCGCGAGCCTTTGGACATCACCAGTTGTTTGGTTTACTTGCGCATAGTAAATCCTTCCCTCAAGCTCGACTGTGCTCGGAGTAAATCCGTTCGGAGCAAAGACAGAGGCATTGCACTGCCCTGCGACGCCTGTGGGACTGGTAGCCAGGGACAACGTAGGGTGGCTGTTCAGGAGGGTCTTGCCAGGGATCGACACAGCTTTCGTTGTTCCACATGCATCGGTAGCACTACCGTCATCCGGTGCAACAGCGGCGGGGCCGGAGCACGTGGTGTTGTCAACGGAACACGGAACAATGATACCTTCCTCAATCACCTCAACATAGCCGCNNCGGCGGGCGTATCGTTGGGCTCGCAGGTCTGGATGAGGGAGAGCATCGCAGGGAACGTGCTGCTGTCGAGAATATAGCAGTCGTTGTTGGCGTCGTTTTTCCCTGTCGCCCTGTCGAAGTTCAGTGTGAATCCGGAGTCTATGAGAGTCCTTGTGTTGCAAGACGCGAAGGTCATGGCGTTGTTTCGAGGATTCTCATAAAGATCGAATGTGAACATACCTATCGGCGATATAAGAACATCGAAGTCCAGGAGCTCCACAGATTTCTCGCTGGTCCTCACCCTCACGTGGGCCTGCACCCAGTGCGTTGAGCTGTTTGTAACCGCATAATAGTTGTCTGTCAGGCCGAGACCTCCCTCTGCCAGTGATCGCGCGTCATAGTACGAGAACAACAGTGCAGTTCCTGACAATTCTCCGCTAAAGGCGTATGCGGACAATGAGAGTCCGAATATCGCCGTGACAATCAGTATGGCGATACCGAGTGTCGTCTTAATTCTTTTGCTTCTCATGTAAAACCTCCTTTTTTGATCAAAATATTCAAGGTGAGACTGGTTGTCCTGCGTGATTACCACGGAATTAAGTTTTCTTTTCCTCAAAAACATGCTTCCACTTACCTTTTTCCTTGATCCAGTGATCCTTCATGAAATTCACCGAGTCAATAAGTCCTGACTTAAAGCCAAAGCTTGCGTTAACCATCACCTCCTTTTCTTCCTTGATCGGCCTCACTTCAAGAGGCCTTACGCCTATAATTTTTACAGGTCTTTCCTTGTGCAGATGATCGTACAGATCAAAGCTCATCGTCTTTTTCGTCTCTGCACTCTCCATGCTGTAAGCCTTCTTGAAATCCCTTTGCTTGATTGCATCCCAATAAGTGTTGAAGGCTTCCTCCAGGTCTTTGTACTTCTCCGGGATGTGTGGTTCGATCGGCTTTCCAGCAGACTTAATGTCGACCCACGGCGCCTTGGGGGGCTCTACCGCCTTCTCGTTCTCGTCGGTCCCCTGAACGGATCCGCGCAATGGGATGAGCAAACCGATTACCAGGAAACCCGCAACGATAATTCCTCTAAAGACTCTCATCCTCTCTCTCTTCCCTCCTCTCTCTTTTGGGTACATTATAGTGAGAGACTCTCTCTTTGTCAAGCTCTTTGTCAACCTCTTGTCAAGAATTTTTTTTTCGGGAGATTCTTCTCTGATCACGAACCCCTTGGGTGGCAGGAACGATGCAAGAAACGAGCCAAATGCAGGCAATAACAATTTTACCAGTATATCCTCAAGAGAGTATGAATCTTTCTTCATTGTTCCGGTCACTATTGAATTTTTTTCTACACGAATGTGGCATTTTCACAACAGCGCTGCTTCATAGCCGAGCCATAGTTTAATCTCTTCTTTTGTTGCCTCTCCTGCCACTTCCCAGAAGGCCTCCGCATACTTCACGCCTTTTCCAAGCGTGATGGAACGATACGTGTTGAGGGCTCTTACGAGACCGAGATAGTCGGTGATCTTGAGCTGAGATTTGTAGCACTTCACAGCCTTTTCTTTGTACTTATAGG
>DMNE01000204.1:0-963 GCA_003453735.1 Nitrospiraceae bacterium
CCTTCATCCTCTAACCTCCTTGAATCCGTTATGCACTTTTCCCCGTCGAGACATGTGCCGGACATCGCCCGGCTGCTATCACATAGCCGCTTCGACCCTGACCGCCGCAAGAGGCGCCCCCCCGTTCACCGAAGGATAGGTCAGGACGTTAACCTTTGCGTGGGCAAAATGGACTGGGGCGAATACCGTCCCCTCAGGGATTTCGTCAGTCACCAGAGCTTTCAAATATACTTCCCCCCTTCTTGATTTCACCTTTACAAAGTCGTCATGCGTTATATGATACTTCTTCGCATCACCTGTGTTTATCTGCAGGCAAGCATGAGATGCCACCGAGTCGAGATTCTTCGAAAGCACAGACAAGGCCCCGGAATGCTGAAGGAGGTTCGCCGTCACCAAAAACAGCGGGTACTCATCGCTCGTCTCCTCCTGCGCTTTAAACGTTATAGGATGAAAAGCAGGCTTCAGCCCTTTTCTTCCGTCTTCGGGCAGACAGGCGTTCATTTGCCTTCTGATCTCACCGATTCCCTTCCCCAATTCCTTGTTCTCTATTCTCGCCAGGTTCCTGAATATCATCCAGTCAGGAATGGACTCTCCCGTCTCGGATACGATTTTCGTTATTTTCTGGACAGCCCCCGTAGCAGACATAAATGTACCATCTTTTTCTGCCCAGCTGCTTGCGGGCAGTACAACATCGGCAAGCTTTGCGGTCTCAGTGAAAAATATATCCTGAACAATGAGCAGTTCCAATCCCTTCAGTCTCTTTTCCACTGTCAGCGTATCCGGGAAGCTCACGAGAGGATTCTCTCCCATGACATAGAGCGCCTTGATTTCATTGGGTTTGTAAAACATTTCATAGACATCTTTCCCCCCTTTCAGGGGTCTAATGCCTGTCATCCACATGCCGAGGGTATTCGAGAACTCGGCGGGTATCTGAAGTGTCTCCGGCGCATCACCCATGAGGAG
>DMNE01000204.1:979-4169 GCA_003453735.1 Nitrospiraceae bacterium
TTCACAATCTCATCTTCGGACAGGCCTGTCATCCCGGAGACCGCTGACGCAGTGTAGGGGAAGAGACTGCTCACAAAGTCATCAAAATTCTGCAATAAAGCTGCCTTGGCCGTATCATGAAGCCCTTCATCGATAATTACTTTCATTACGCCGTTCAGAAGGGCAACCCCGGTTCCCGGTTTCAGTCTCAGCCACTGCTTGCTGTTGCGTGCGAGTTTCGTCTCCTTCGAGTCTGCGACAACAAGCTTTTTGCCGTAATATTTGGCAAGAATAAAGTTCAGCCCCCAGACAGGAAGGGTCGAGGTTATATCTGATTCCACAACCAGGATGAAATCGGCATGCAATGGCGCATCCCAAACAACCGGTAACGTATCGATCCCGAAAGCACGTTCTGCCGCCTCCTGGGCCTTTGCATACCCGAACCGCGCAGCCGAGTCTATATTATCGGTGCCGATAATCTCGCGCATAAACTTCTGAAACATGTAGTTGTCTTCCATCGAACACCTCTGAGAGCCGATGGCGCATACAGCCGAAGGGCCGTATTTTCCCTTTATGGCATGAAGTCTCTCCATAGTATATTCAAGGGCTTCTGTCCACGAAACCGCTGTCAGGGTCCCGCCTTTCTTAATCATTGGCGCTGTCACCCTGTTTTCTGAATAGATGTAGTCGAAACCGAACCTTCCCCGGCTGCAGAGGTCCCCGCTGTTTATCCCCACGCCCTCTTTTCCTCTAGCCCGTATTATCCTCCCTTCCCGGATGCTCAGATTTGTCGTGCATCCGCATCCGCAATAGGGACAGATCATTTCATGTTCATCAACATACCATGCCCTGGACTGGTGCCGGTAAGGCTTGCTGCCGAGTGCTCCTACGGGACAGGTGTCGATACACTGTCCGCAAAACTCGCAGTCGAGCGTTTCTTCAAAAGGGGGGCTTATCTTCGTGCGAAATCCCCTATTAATAAAACTGATCGCTCCGACCCCCTGGTGCTCGTAACAGAGCCTCACGCATTTCCCGCAAAGGATACACCGGTTCGGATTGCGCTCAATGATAGGCGCGTCGGTCCGCTCCGGTTCGTTCTTTCTCTCGGCAACGAACCTGTTCTGGGAAGGACCGTATTGAAACGCCAGATCCTGCAAGGCACATTCTCCCGCCTTGTCGCAGATTGGACAATCGAGCGGATGGTAAATCAAAAGAAGTTCAAGAACCGTTTTTCTCGCTTTTGCGAGCTTCGGGGTTTCTGTATGGACCGTCATGCCCTCTCTTACCGGTGTGGCACAGGAGGCAAGGAGCTTTCTCTCTCCCTCCACCTCCACAACACAGAGTCTGCAGCCGCCGAAAGGCTTGAGCCTCTTGTCATAACAGAGGTTCGGGATATAAATACCGTTCTTCAGGGCCGCCTGCAGGATTGTGGTACCACTTTCGGCCTTTATGCTTTTTCCGTTTATGGTCAGTTCCATAAGTTCTTTATTCCTCCCTTCCAGCCGCTTCAGTCTGAACGCAAAGAAGTTCTTCCCTCTTGCTCCTCGAACCTATCTGAATCGAGCCGAACTTGCAGGTTTCGTAGCAGGAGCGGCACTGTATGCAGAGCGCCTGATCGATCTGGTGGGGCTGTTTCTTCTCTCCGGAAATCGCCTTGCGGGGACAGACCCTCGCGCAGGCGCCGCACCCCTTGCACTTTGTGCCTTCGATATAAAAGGTGCAGAGATCCCTGCATACCCCTGCCTTACACCATCTTTCCTTGATATGAGAATCATATTCCTCCCTGAAGTACCGGATGCTCGAAAGCACGGGATTCATCGCCGTCTGTCCTAGTCCGCAAAGGGATGTCTCTTTGACCTCGAGCGCAAGATCTTCCATAAGTTCTATATCGCTCTCTTCTCCGCGCCCTTCCGTTATATCTTTCAACTTGTCAAGCAATACCTTCGTACCCAATCTGCAGGGTGGACACTTTCCGCAGGATTCATCAGAGGCAAATTCAAGGACAAATTTTGCAGCGCTCACCATGCAGTTAAGGTCGCTCAGAACAGCGATCCCTCCCGAGCCGACAATGGCTCCCAATTTAGTGATATCTTCATAGGTCACTGGGACATCAAGGAGGTGTGCAGCGATGTAACCTCCCGTAGAACCGCCGACCTGAACTGCTTTCAGTTTTCTGCCCTTCTCTATCCCTCCGCCGACATCGTTTATGATCGAATGGAGACTGATTCCCATCGGCACTTCGACAAGGCCGGTATTATTTAGCGGACCGCTCAAGGTGAATATCTTCGTGCCGGGGGACTTTTCCGTGCCGACACTCCTGTACCATTCCGCTCCGTGCAAAATAATCTGTGGTATGTTTGCAAATGTCTCCACTGTATTGATCACGGTAGGCTCGTCCCAAAGCCCCTTTTCCACAGGAAAGGGAGGCCTCGGGTTCGGCATACCGCGCTTGCTCTGTATCGACATGAGGAGCGCTGTCTCTTCACCGCACACAAATTCGTCAGCACTCTTGGCTAGTTCGATATCAAAATCAAACCCTGTCCCGAATATATTTTCGCCTAAGAGACCATATTCCCTCGCCTGGCTTATGGCAAGATTCAGCCTGTGGATAAAAATAGGGTATCCTGTTCTTACATAGATATATCCTTTATGGGCCCCTATGGCCTTAGCTCCAATTATCATCCCTTCAATAATGACATGGGGTTCAACCTCTATGGTGCTCCTGTTGCAGATAATATATTTCGAATCCGAATTGGTCTTAGCACAGATTTCCCATTTGATTCCCGTCGGGATCCCGGCACCCCCCCTGCCGCGAAGTCCTGATTTCTTTACCTCATCGATAATCTCTTCGGGCGTCATTTCGGTCAGCGCCTTCGCAGCGGCCTGATAGCCGTCACGGGCGATATATTCTTCAATCTTCTCCGGATCGATCATTCCCTTGTTCCGCAGGGCCCTCAGCACCTGGAGATTAAAAAATGGAATATCCTGTATCACCGGCAAGGGCAGCTTCTTCAAGGGTTCCTTGTACATGAGGCGCTCAACCGGCCTTCCCTTGATGAGATGCTCCTCAACAATAAGTGCCACATCCTCCGTCGAGACCTTTTGGTAAAAGATCTTGTCGGGATAGACAATCATAATCGGGCCCTGGGCGCAGAAGCCGTTACAGGAGGTCAATACAAGATTGACTTCCTTCGTCAGATCTCTCTTATTG
>DMNE01000383.1 GCA_003453735.1 Nitrospiraceae bacterium
CATCACTGGACTGATCAATAGTCAAGTAGTCAGGACCGCCGAAATAGCGGACATAAAGGCAGTGGTCTTTGTTCTCAACAAGAAACCCGACGGGGAGACTGTCTCTTTTGCAGCGGATAAGGGCATATGGCTGCTGACGACTCGCTTTTCCCGCTTTACCGCGTGCGGCAAATTATATGGGGAGGGGCTGAGAAGCTGCACCGAGGAAAACGGTCATGACTAAGCAGCACTGTGAGGGGAGCTTTCATCTCGTGGGAGGGGAGTTCCCCCTTGCCGGGGCAGCGTCGAGCGAGCTCAAAACAATCCTGACAGGATTAGGCATCAGTGCTGAAATGGTGAGAAGGGCTGCGATCGCTACATTTGAGGCTGAGATGAACGTTATCATCCACGCCGCAGCCGGGGTCATCCACTATTCGGTGACACCCGAGAAGATACAGATTACTGTGAGTGACATGGGACCCGGGATACCGGACATCGAACTCGCGATGACCGAGGGATATTCTACAGCGCCTGACTGGGTGCGTGAGATGGGATGGGGTGCCGGGATGGGATTGCCGAATATTAAAAAAAACTCCGACCAGCTCAGGGTTGAATCGGTTGTCGGTGAAGGAACGACGATAGAGATCGTGATCAACATGAAGGGAGGTGATGCCGATGAAGGTGAATGAGCTTGCAGGCAAGCTGTCTCTGCGCGTAAACACTACGAAAGGGAATCTCGATCGCGATGTCACCGGATGTTATATAAGTGATCTCCTCTCGGATGTGATGGCAAACGCTCAGGAAGGTGAGGTCTGGATAACCCTTCAGACCCATCCCAATATCGTTGCGGTTGCAGCATTAAAGAACCTCTCGGGGATTATCATAACGAACAATCGCAACCCGGAAGAAGAAACTCTTAAGAAGGCCGAGGCTGAAGGGATACCGATCATGCTCAGTTCTTCATCCACCTTCGAAACAGGGGGAAGCCTTTATCGACTTCTCCGATGTTGAAACCATTTCAAGCAGACTTGCATATACACACGTGTCTTTCTCCCTGCTCTGAATTGGACATGAATCCGCGGGAGATCGTGGACCGAGCGCGGGAGAGGGGATTGGACATCATAGCGATAACTGACCACAACTCGGCCGAGAATGTGGAAGCTACCCGCAGAGCCGCTCAGGGAACAAGGATAACCGTCTGGGGCGGCATGGAGATTACGAGTTCGGAAGAGGTCCATATTCTCGCCCTGTTTGAGGGACAGGATGCCCTGAGACGCATGCAGGATATGGTCTACGACAGTCTGCCGGCTCGGGAAAATGACGAGAAGACTTACGGACATCAGGTGATTGTGAACGAATTCAAAGAGGTGCTGGGTTTTAACACGCGTTTGCTGATAGCTGCGACGGGCTTGAACGCGCGGAGGATCCTCGACGAGATCGCTTTGCTGGGTGGGATTTCGGTGGCAAGCCATATCGACAGGCAGGCCTTCAGCGTTCTTTCACAACTCGGCTTCATTCCTGAAGACTTGAGGTTTGATGCCCTTGAACTGTCACCGAATGTGAGCAAGGCTGAGGCAGAAGCGAAATTTGCATCATTGAAAAGATTCCCCTGGGTGTCCTTTTCCGACGCCCATCACATTACTGACATCGGAAGGAAGGCTACGACCCTCCTGATAAAAGAGCCGACGCTGGATGAGATGAGACAGGCACTGATGGACAGCGGAGGCAGGAACGTGTTTTGGGAATAACCGTTGCCGTGGAAGACATTTCATTGCATATACTGGACATCGCAGAGAACTCTATCTCGGCAGGCGCCTGCCTGGTAGAGATCGGCGTTGAGGAGGACACGGGAAATGATCGGTTCAAGCTGGAGATACGCGACAATGGAAAAGGCATGGATGAGGAGATGATGAGAAAGGTTACCGATCCTTTCTTCACAACAAAAACAGTCCGAGGGGTCGGTCTTGGCCTTCCGCTTCTCCGACAGACCGCTGAGGAATGCGAAGGGCATTTTTCGATCACCTCCGAGAAAGGGAAGGGCACAACCGTGACGGTCAGTTTCAGGAACAGCCATATTGATAGGAAACCGACCGGAGATATCGCCGCGACGCTCATGGTCCTCATTGCGGGGAATCCCCAGATCGAGTTCGTTTTCGAGTACAGAAGGGACGGATACTTCTACCGGTTTAACACGGCAGAGATAAAGGAGGATATCGGGGAGATACCGATAAACGCACCGTATGTATTAAGGGCGATACGACAGGATATCGATAGGGGGTTGGGACACCGGGAGGCCACTGATGATGAGGGAGGTTCATGAACAAGCCGAGGATTCTCGTAATCGATGATGAAGAGATCGTGAGGATCAGTTGCAAAAAATGTCTGGCACCCGAGGGATACGATGTTGATGTGGCTCCAAACGGTATCGAGGGAATGCGGTTGGCTCAGACCACGAAATACGACCTCGTCCTGACGGATCTCAAGATGCCCGAGATGGACGGTATGGAATTCATCATGAAGGCCAAAGAAAGTCAGCCTGACACAAAGGTGATTATGTTAACAGGGTACACTACGGTAGAGCATGCGGTGAAGGCAATGAGCTTGGGCGCATATAATTATATCGAAAAGCCCTTTACCCCCGATACGCTGATAACTGTTGTAAGAGAAGCACTTGAAACAAAGCAAGAAGAGACATAGGGGAATTCCGTGACCCCTGACAGAGGAAAAATTCTCGTCATTGATGATGACGAGACAATCAGGAGAAACTGCAGGAAGATACTCGAACCTGAAGGCCATACCGTTGAGACGTGCGCCGAGGTCCCGGAAGGACTGAAGACTCTTCAGGGGGATTTCTTTGATCTTGTGTTGACGGACCCGAGGATGCCCGATATGGACGGCAGTGAGATGATAAAAAAATCAAAGAACACTGGCCTGATTATTGACCAATTCAGGGAATAGATCACTCCCCTTTCAGAATTGGACAAGAAAACGATATACTATGAAGATGGGATCTGGGCGAGGCCCCTCAAAGGGGGGCTATGGGAGATTGGTCTGGATGTGAGACGCTGGCCGGCCAGCTGCTGTATAGCGATGTTTTCGAAACTCCTGCTGTATCCGCGGGAAAGGCTTTTGCCTATCTGCTGTCTGAAGACGGAAGGATTTGCGACGTGCATTCGCCTATGAGCGGGACCGTCAAAGAGTGGAATATCAAAGCTAATGACGCCCTATATTCCCTAATAAGGGACTGTTGTTCGGAAAAATTGACTCATGTGGCTTGTCAGGATTGTGCTGAAAACAAGATGGCATGAAACGATATGAATCAGTTCAAGGAGGTTAGAGGATGAAGG
>DMNE01000070.1 GCA_003453735.1 Nitrospiraceae bacterium
ACCATCATTTGCGCGACTATATGCCTAATTCGAAATGATGTCAATAACAGTGTATTCTGTGGGTGGTCATGATAATAGTTAGGATAATACATGCTGCGTTTAAAGGAATTGCTCCCTCAAATCAATCTCTCGCAAATCGCTCATCCCAGAGGAAATCTTTTCCTGACATCGCTCCTCTCCATGCGGGCGCCTGTTAATTTCCAAATGTGATATTGATGGTTGCAAAGAATGGGAACTCCAATGTTCAATGCAACATGGATAGGGTCGACGCAGCAGTTTCTATGTTTCTGGAGTTATTCGTTTATGCGATTTGGAAAAGAAAGCTCAAAAACGAGACAGCCAATGTCAGTTGCAAATGGCCCGTGTAGCTCTCCAGCGGGCCTACTTGCATAATGCCCGGTCTCCAGCCACATGCTGACGGCTTTGTCGTAAAGACGGCCGCTCACTATAAAAACTTCCTCGGGATATGCGTGTCTCTTCCCGCCAAAAGGTGTGGTATCGGCACCGGGAAGAAATCGAGTTAATCGAGTATATTCACCAGTTTCATCATCAATGCTAAGCGTCAGCTCTTCAGCAATTCCATCAAGCCCTTTGACCGTTTTCCATTTAGAGCGATTGTCCGGACTTAAGGGATTCCAGTATGTCATGGTAGATTTTGGCAATGCGCACCNNTATCCTTTGCGATATCGTCTGTCTGTACTCAGCTGCGGGATATAGCTTCGAGGTCCCTAGTGTTGAAGGCCTGATAGAATTTCGTAAGTGTCCGGATAGCCGGTAGCCTTTCCTGCTCGGTTCGCCGGTTACAGGCCATTGTTCTGTGATCGTTGTTCTCCTCTGCTTCCCTCAGATTATCTCGGTTTCCTCCCACCGAACAGGGCGAGTTCGAACACCTTGAAATAACAGTCCACGTCCTGGAACCCGATCTCCCGAAGCCACGCGCATTGGACATCCACGGGGGCCAGGATGTTCGCTTTTTTGTCCGGCCGGCTATAAAACTCCTGCGCGATCTGCTCGCGGGAGCTCTTTGAGCCTCTCCTCCGGTGATAGGCGAAGAGAGAATCGACGAACTGCTCTTCGAAGAGCGCCTCGAGCCATTTTGATGCTGACGAAACATGTTCGAGGTTGAGAAACACGCCCTCCGGCCCGAGTAGATCAAATACCTCCTGGTAGAGTTCCCTTTTTCTCGTGTCTGGCAGATGATGAATGGCGAATCCCGAGACTATGACGTCGAAGGGGCCTCTGTCACGTACGGCCTCTGTCCATTCCGCATGCGCTAAATCTGTTGTAATGAATTCACAGCGGCCGTCGCATTTTCTTTTAGCCGCGCTGATCATGGTTTCAGAGAAATCTACAAATATCCCTCGAGCGGCAGGATGGCTTGACAGGATCGACCTGCCCAGAATGCCGTCGCCACAGCCCAGATCGAGGAATCTACGGACCTGTGGCACAGCCGTTCCTATGATCCGCAGCATGATCTCGACCTGCTCGACCGAAAAGGGAATCGCCCCTCTCACCTGTTCCAGGAATGCCTTTGAATGGTCTTCGTTCTTCCAGACTGTGTATGTATTGACCATGACAGAGTTACTCCTCTCGTTCCGATGACAATCACTCACGTGTTCCTCACCCGTAACCATGGATAAAATTACGAACGCAGCTCGTCACGGGCTCGCCAAAATCGGCGATTCAATCCTTGGCTCATCGCGCAAAAAGATTCTCCCTTTTTCTCTCCTTCCGCGTCCTGATCCAATGGTAAAAATAAAAAAGGCCACGAAATTTGTATTCCGAGGCCTTGTGGGTTTCTTTATGTCGTATTTGACAGGTAAAAAGCTAATAGAATCCCCTCTCAGCCGCGGCGGTAAGGTGCCATGACAATCTAATAAGCTGCTTAAGGGTGAGGTGATTCATAATGATCATGGAGCAAATATAGGTGATATCTGACAACCTGTCAAGAAGAATTTCTACTTCAAAGGTGTTCGCGTTAGCAAGATTTCATCTTGAAACTTGTAAAATTTCGAAAAAAGCAAACTTTAACAATTACATGATGCACCTTGGATAGGTCCCGGCCCGATTTTTGTTTGAGCACTTTTGTCAGTATTGTCGCCACTCTGTAGGAACGGAATTCTCGCTTGCATACCGGCCGAGCTTGTCAAGCAGTTTTTCGGCTTCTTTGTACTGAAAGTCAGCGAAGGCCTTTTTTTTCAAATCTTCGTTTCCGATGGATTGCATAGAATCATGAATTTTCTTTTCAAGGGCTTCGCCGTAAGCCTTCCATTTGGAACGCGAGTCAGCAAACTCCATAAAATGGTTGGTCCACCACTCTTTATCGTGACCACCAGGATGGTCAGGGTTGAGTGGAAGTTCTTCGAAGACGACCATCATCCGTTTCGAATCTATGGTCATAGAATAATTTGAGACAAAATCCAATCCAAGAAGTCCCTCAAAAGAATCGGAAATCGAATGTATTACCGTAGTCGGGATGAATTCTGCCTTTGCGCCTCCTGCATGAATACTGTCGATAATCGATCGTATCGCAGGAGTCGTACCTCCGATTCCTCCCGCCCTAATGATTAACCTTCCCTGGTCTTCGTTGAAAAGCCCCAGTTTCTCCGCAAGTTTCACCGAGATCACCGTTTCTGGCGCTCCTGTGTCAATCGCCATAGGGGCAGTTACGGAGTCATTTAATACAACTGAAATAATCACCCGTTTAGCCGAACCTTCGTAGGGTTTATATGGCACCTCAAATCTCTTTGCTGTCTTTTTTTTATTTTCTTCATTTGATGCAGGAAGTTTTACCTGACGTGCTTTGACGAGCGGCTCAGATGACGAACGTGCGTCGTCTACAAACACTTTTTTTTCGATCTGGTCTCGATACTTCTCGGGAACGTTTTGAAAGGAGTCAGAAAACTGAAGATTCCCGTTCTCATCTGTCCATTTGTAATAATCGGCTGAAGAGCTGAAAGAACAGAGAGAAAAGAGAATTGCTGCGGCAATTAAACCTATGGGCATCCGGAAATACGAAAACATGGATTCACCTTAAGCCGCGAGTATTGGCTAAGAGGATTGACTTACTAAAAAACGACACAGAATTATGCACTGCATTAAAAATTATTTTATTAATCCGGCAGACCTCTTATCGGTAAATTATGGATAAAACTTAAGGAAATGAATTGACGTTATATATGGGTGGAGCATGAGATAAAACGTCCCCAATAAAGCATAGACAAAATTTTCTTCAAGACTACCCAAAATAGAAAC
>DMNE01000347.1 GCA_003453735.1 Nitrospiraceae bacterium
TCGCTGTTGGTGAGCCCGAAGAGGCGTTCCTTGAGAATGGCGTCCTTGCCGTTCCACAACGCAAGGGCAAAACAGAGCCGTTGCTTCTCGTCGGAGATCCCTCCCAAGCCGTCTTCGCCCCAGCGGTAGGCCCGCGAGCGGGCATGATCATGGGTGAAAAAGTTCCAGGCATCTCCGTTCTCGCTGTAATCCTCACGTACCGTTCCCCACTGACGCTCGCTCAGATAGGGTCCCCACTTCTTCCAGGGGATCTTCTCCTCTCGCGCCTCATCAAGTCTTTTCTTTTCAGCGGCATCCTTCATGATCCTCCTCCATCTTGTGTTAGCACCATTGAGTGCTTCCGTTTGTCGGCCATAGCCCGGTCTTCGTTAACTTTATGAAAATTGTATCATAGGAGGCTCTCGCAAAAGTCCCCAAAGCACCCTTTGACAAGCTCAGGGTTGATGGCCCGGTTATTGAAATCGTTAACTTTTTGTTGTTCGGGGTGAGCTTGTCGAACCACAAATAAATACTTTTGCAAGAGGCTCATAGGTTTCTTTTATTGACTATATAGTGTCTGTGTATAAATTATAACATCGCGAAGCAAAAGGCAAAATGGTACAATTGCAGAGAAATCAAAAACTCAGGAGGACGAATGAAACTACTGAACGATTTGAAACTGCAATTTGAAAAGGAGTTATGGGCATTAAGTCCTGAACTGGCAGTAATGGACACGATACTGAATCAGCACCCTGAGATATACGAAATAGTGAAGAAGGACCTAACGATGGGCAAAGAGAGCAAATTCGGAAGGCAAGACATGCCGAGTGTGGAGCAGGTCGTCAGAGCTGCGACATACAAAGAGATGAAGAACCTGACGTACCGGGAGCTTGAGTATGCACAGTATGATTCGAGGATGTGTTCGCTTTTTATCAAGCTAGACGAGAGAAAGTCTTTTTCCTTTAAGCATATCAGAAATACATCTCGCAGATAAGCGCGGCGTCGCTGGAAAAAGTAATGGTCGTGATCAACCAGTTAGCAATAGGCGAGGGGTTGGAAGACGGCAGGAGCATACGAACAGATGCCACTGCAGTGGAGACGAATATACATTACCCGACAAACAATTCGCTGATATGGGACTGCATGAAGACCATCGATCGGCTTTTAAAGAAACTCAAGGACAGCGGGGTGGACATCAAGCCAAGGTAACGCCCTATGTGAACGGATACAATGAATACGGGGAAAAGGTCAGGTTTGTCCCTCCGCAACGGACGGAATTCTCAATGCCTTTAGCGAAGGAAGTAATAAATTGCTTCGAGAATGATGATAAAACTTTGTTTCAGGACATAATGGATATCTCACGGGACTATGTCTATCTAAAGGAAACTGACCGTCTCCTTATGGTAGCCTCCATATTCACCAGCTACATCATCCATCACAAGGATATCCATTATCTCCCGATTTTGTTTATGTGTTCCCCGCCGAACCACGGTAAAAGCCACATCCTGAAGTTCATAGCGTTCAACGGCTACAGGGGCAAATGGTGGAGGACTTTCAACCTCCCTGCGTGTATCCGCTACAATGATGAATTTCAATCGGTCATATGCCTTGACCTTTATGATTTTGCAGAGTTCACCAAAAGCGAAGACCACAGAAATTTTGTGCTTGGCAAGATAGAGAAAGGCAGCACCATACCGAAAGTGAACAGACCAAATGCTCAGAGGTATGAGAGTCGGATGAATATGACCCGTTTGGCTTGCTGATTATTGGCTCCAATACTCCTATCCCGGCAAGCTTTGAAGCCCTAAAGAGCAGAATATTGCCAATTCATAATGTGTTGTCACAGGATAAACGGGTCATCAAAAAGCCTGATGACCCGAGGCTATTCCGTGACCTCAGAAACAGATTGACTGCATGGAAGGCAAGGGTCATGAACCAGCCTCTGGAGGCGAGGGAACACATTGACCTGGAGGGCAGACTCTTTGACATGGGTGAGCCTTTCCTTCAGGTCTTGCATCAGGCCTATCCCATAGGCTACAGCATGATGGTTGAGTATCTCAAATCCGTTGAGAGGCAGAGGTTGCTTGAGAGAAGTGATTCCGGCGAGGCAATAGTGCTATCCTGCATAAGAACTCTGTTCTTGGAAGAGGCATCACAACAACTGATGAAAACGGGAGAAAGACCAGTGGCGGTTCACATATCCCAAAAGCGGCTCATCGAGGAAGTCCAAAGAAGGATACCCAAAATCACCAACAGGGGTATCATGAGAATGTTCAGGAATACATTTGGGTTCGCGGCTGAACCCATCAAGACCAGCTATGACTACTTGCATCGGATTGAGTCAAATAGCCTTGAAACCCTGTTGGTGAACTGGGGGCTTGTTGAGAAGGAAACCTCCATGAAAATTGAGGTGCCTGACACCCCGGCATAACTTCTTCAGGCAAGCAATTGACCATAGGGATTTATGGTTGAAATACCTTCAGCCATAAAGACACAAAATTAACCGTACGAAAGATAGATGGATAGACAATCATAACATATTGATTTACTTAAATAATCAAGTATTCTCATGATGATTAATGGTTAAGTGGTTAAAATGGCTGAAATTTTTAAAAGGGTATTAATCATTATCGTTAGGGACTAGCTTAATAATCTGGTTAGTTTCAACCATTTCAGCCATTCAACCATAAACAAGGCTTAAATAGCTAATTATTAATAATTTCTTGTTATGGCTCAAGCTATGGTTGAGAATGGTTGAAACCATGGTTATCCATCTATCTATCTGAAAAGAAAATATTTGTGTGTGTTTGCTATATCCTTGCACAGCCGTCTGCTGGTAGTCAGCCAAAAACCTTCCAAGAATTTTTTTGCGTATTTTTTCAATAGCTTCAAATTTCGTTTGACAAGGTTTCGGGAAGAATCCTATCTATCAGGAAAACAAAAGAAGCTGGCGAGGCTCAATAAAGGGTAAAAGTTTGGGGAAGTTTTCTACCAATCCCCACCCCGGGAAAACTTCTTGACAACCACTCAGGATAGGAGTATCTTGAAACCAAGAGGCAGCCTACCAAAGTGGTGGTCTTGCTCCTCTCGGACTCAGCAGAAAAGGTTTATGTCGTAGGACGTAAAGCAAAGACATAAAAAGTCTCAAACGTATGTCTCATAATGTTCAAACCGCTGAGCAAGAGGGGAAGCAAACACCACTTTTTTATTGCTCAAGGGATTGTCTAGGACTATGACCCCCGAACCGGTTAGCCTCGATTGATCTTCATCATTGTATTACCGCCACGTTGAAATTCATACCCGACCCGTGTGATCCATACCCTGTATCCCTCCGCCTCGATATCTTTCCTGACGGAGTCAACCAATCCTGATGGTTCAGCCCCGAGTTTCAGCAATGGGAATATCCTGACCTCACGTGCGACCCTGCACATCTCCCGCACAGCCTCAAGATGAAATTCCAACCCCAGTTGGTCGCTATACAGAAACAAGAAATGTGAACATAGAGCTAATCCAAATTGACCATCTCGGAACGGTAAGAACGGCAGGGATGCATCTCGATATCTCCCATCGACTAGCCCTTGTTCGTAATCATCAAGGAAGTCCTGCATGGCTGACATACGGATTTGACCCAGTTGCTCGACCGACGAGATACTGTCCCAAACAAATTCATGCTGATTCTGGCGGGTCTGTTCCATGACCTCGGCATATGTGTCGGTTATCCTCTGGGTAATCTGGGCTTTAGAATAACGAAACAGTGGATCTGCCGAAATCACCTTTCCACTTCTTTGAGTCAGGACGCTGTTAAAACTCGACGGACCATCACCGCACCCCAGGATATCGACCTTAAGGTCATCAGGCGTTAACGAAAACATGGCAACATATTCTTCAAAGGAACGACCCCACGGCACTACTTTATCCAACGTAAAGGACATTTTTCTTTCGCCCCAATTGTTGTTATTCTATCATGGCTCAATAGTGTATAATGACACTCAATCTTAATAATCTCAAAAGGGGGACACCATGACAAAGGCAGACCTAGTTGAAAAAATCGCAAAGGACGCATCTCTCACGAAGGCGGACGCAGGAAGGGCTTTGGACACCACCATCGAAACCATCGCGAAAGCCATGAAGAAGGGTGACAAAGTAACGCTTGTTGGCTTCGGCACTTTTTCGGTGTCCAAAAGGAAGGCAAGGACGGGCAGAAACCCTAGGACAGGGGCAACGCTAAAGATACCTGCTCATAAGGCACCGAAGTTTACAGCGGGAAAGGGTTTTAAGGATGTGGTGAAGTAATCTATCTTTTGCCTTGGCGTATAGGGGGCATGGTAGTTACATCCATGTCCCTTTTGATTTCCTCTCACAAAACTTGACAACCATATCAAATACTGCTACGTTGAAATTAGAAGAAGTCAATGCCTTGGGATGGGTTAAGGCTTAGAACCTATTAAATGGGTCAGGGAGCAGGACTCAGATGTGGTGAGCAAGCCTCCAGCAG
>DMNE01000290.1 GCA_003453735.1 Nitrospiraceae bacterium
GGAACTTCTCTCGGCATTGAGATAGTGTACAGAATCTCCCTCTTTATGACATCCCCAGCCTACCAAACCGATATCTGCCGCCGGAGACGGGAGGGAAACTTATAAAACGTTCCGTCGAAGTCAGCGGTTTTTACGTGCGGAATGGATCAGGCGCTCCACGTGCTTGCTCCGCGCATTGTCTGTTTACCTGAGGGCAACGTTCGGCCACTCGGCAAAGACTACTTGGTCGATATGCCTCGGCCTTCCGGTATATGCAGAGTGTTAAAATGGGAGCAAGGACATTTATGCCTTTCTGACGAATTCTCCAAATCCTTTGAGGATTTTCAAGCCCAATTCCTGGCTCTTTTCAGGATGGAACTGTGTTGCAAAGATGTTATCCTTCCAAACCATGGAAGTAAACTCGCCTCCATAATCAGTCGTTGTCGCGATAATTCCCTTATCTTCGGGTACAACGTAGAAGGAATGCACAAAATAAAAATAGCCGTCTTCAGGGATACCGCCAAAGATGGGAGGCCGCCTCACTATGCTCAGACTGTTCCACCCCATGTGCGGAACTTTTAGCTCACTTTGGGGGAATCTTACCACCCTCCCTCTAAACAGATCCAGGCCCTTACAAATACCGAACTCTTCTGATTCACTGAAGAGAACCTGGAGTCCGAGGCATATGCCGAGGTACGGTTTACCCTTCTGCACTCCTTGGATGATAGCCCCTGTGAGATTTGCATCGGTAAGGTTTCTGATGCAGTCTCTGAATGCGCCTACACCGGGCAGGACAATGCCCTTGGCATCATCAATAGACCTAGGATCGGAGACGACTCTGGCATCAATCCCGACCTTCAGGAACCCCTTCTCAACGCTCCTGAGGTTACCCATACCGTAATCCACTATAGCTATCATGGTTTTTCCTTTATATCGGCATTATTTTAGCAGAGATTACAGCATTCGTGCATTCCCTTCGAAAGCATTCTGATTATAGAGCGTAGTATCTTCTCGAAACGAAGGGGTATTGTAAAGATGAAGTATTGGCATTTGGGCGCGTATGCCTGTCATACCAAAATAGAAATGTCGCTCTTGGTGTATTTTCCTAACCATTTCTGCCGCTCGGACAGTGATTATTGCAATAACAATGTGAAGACGGTGACTATTTGAAAGGGGAAGGCTTCGGAAACCCCCTCCCCCGGTTCAAGATGATCCAGCAACGAAATCGTCCTGAGTCCATATGGGGCTCGCGTGATATCGAGGCGATGCTTTTCATTACTTGTTATTGCGGTTTGTCTCCACAGTAGTCTTTGCCGGCAGGGAGGTTGTCGCCTGTACATAAGGACGGCTCGGATTCCCAACCGCCGCCCAGGGCTTTGTACAGGGCGATTAGATCAGTGACGATGTTTTGCTCGCTCTGCACCGCTGCATTTTCGGAGCTGTAAAGCGAAAGCTGGGTAACGAGCACGTTGAGAAAATCGCCCAGGCCCTCGATATAAAGCTGCAATGACAAATCGACAGCCTTGCGGTTGTCGTCAACGGCTTCGTTAAGTACCTTTAGGTGTTGCTGTTCCTTGGTAAACGCAATCAAGGCATTCTCAACGTCCTGAAACGCTGCCAGAACTGTTTTCTGATACGTAAAAAAAGCCTGATCGCGCAGGGCCTCTTGCAAATGTACGTTCGACACAATTGCGCCGCCCTGAAAAATTGGCCAAGTTACCGACGGACCTAAGGCGAAATAGTGACTGGCGTTATGCATCACGTCGGTATTCCAGTTCATTGAGCCGGTGAGTGAAAACGTCGGAAAGAAGTCAGCAACAGCGACACCGATCTGGGCGGTTGCGGCATGCAGCTGCGCCTCGGCCTCCCGAATGTCGGGGCGACGACGCAGCAAGTCAGATGGCAACCCAACGGGGATTTCTGTCGGCACTGTAGGTAGGCTACCCGTCGGCGATAGCTGCTTTAGCAAATCCGCTGGCAGACGTGCCAAGAGCACGCTCAACGCGTAGATGGATTGCTGCGCTTGAATTTCAAAGACCGGGATTTGAGACTCAGTCGTCGCAACGTTAGAGTCGGCGTTGGCGACGTCGAGGGCACTGGCGAAACCCACGCTGAATAGTTTGTGAGTGATATCGGCGGTGTGCTGCTGGGCCTTCACATTGTTCTGTGCGATCACGATTTCCTGTTGGTAACCGCGGAGCTGGGCGTAATTGAGTGCTACTTCTGCAATGAGGCTGACCTGTGCGTCGCGGATGCCTTCGATCGCAGCTTGGACATTGGCGTCGGCTGATTCGACGGCCCGGTGCAGTCCCCCGAACAGATCAAGTTCCCACACTGAGTCGAAACCATATTGATAAAGATTTTCGTTCGACGAGTTGCTTGCTTTATGTAACAGCTGGTAACTTCCTGAGGCGGTAACCGCTGGCCACAGGCCTCCAACTGTTACGCCCCGCATGGCTCGGGCCTGGCGCAGACGCGCCTCGGCGGTTTGAAGGTCCAGGTTCTTATTCAGCGCTTCCTCGGTCAGCGAGGTCAATATCGGATCGTTGAACTGCCGCCACCACTGGATAAGGTCGGTCGGCTGTGCAGTGGCGACTGCCGGCTGACCGGTCGGAGTTTTCGACACGCCGACCCACTCAGTGGGGACTGCCGGGTGTTGCGGCTGATAATTCGGGCCGACCATACACCCGCTTGCTGTCAACACGGCCAGACAGACCACCGCAATTAAGACCGAATAGGTGAGCCGTTTTTCGTTCCTATTCAGCAGTTCTGTCTTACTCATACCGAAGCGATTCGATGGGATTGAGACGCGACGCCTTCCACGCCGGATAGAAACCGAAAATAACGCCCACGCTGGCCGACACGACCACAGCAGCGATGATCGCACCCACCGAGGCTGCAGTCGGCCAGTGCAATACGGAGGACACGATGTAGGAACTGGTCCGGCCTAGTACAATGCCCACGGTACCCCCGAGCAGGCAGAGCACAACCGCCTCGATCAAAAACTGTCTCAGGATATCCCCCGGCTCAGCGCCGACAGCCATGCGCAGACCGATCTCG
>DMNE01000066.1 GCA_003453735.1 Nitrospiraceae bacterium
CAGGAGTATCGAAGGCTTCTCGAAGATACTCTTGGACGAGTATTCACAGCATCTGGATGAAGAATGCAGGCATTACTTGAGCCGGATCAGGTGCAATACGGTGAGAATGTCAGCCCTCATAGAAGACATCCTCGATCTCTCCCGGGCTGGAAGGATAGAGCTCCAGAAAAAACCAGTACATCTCAAGGAAATTGTGAAAAATGTGTTCAATGATTTTAAAGACGAGATCGAAATAGGCAGTATTGCTGTATCGACAGGGGATATTCCGGTAGCAAACTGCGATTCATCATTGATGCAGGTGGTTTTTTCTAATCTTATATCAAATGCCATTAAGTTTACCAAGGACAAGGAGAGTCCTGAGATTGCCGCGGGTTTTGATAACGAGAAGAACGCGATATTTGTCAAAGATAACGGAATAGGTTTCGACATGCAGTATCACAATAAGGTATTCGGGGTGTTCCAGAGACTCCATCTGCCTGAGGAATATGAAGGAACCGGCATTGGCCTTGCTATCGTGAAGAGGATTATCGAACGTCACCATGGAAAGGTTTGGGCAGAATCAGAGCCGGGGAAAGGTGCGGCATTTTTTATTAAAATACCCTTAGGAGGCTAACATGTTAAATGAACTGGTGACCATCCTTCTCGTAGAGGATAACCCTGACGACGTAGAACTTACAATACGGGCGCTGAAAAGGAATAATATCGCGAATCCCTTTGTGGTGTTACGAGACGGACAAGATGCAATAGATTACCTCTTCTTTACAGGGAAATATTCGGATGCAAGCCATGCGCTTCCCGGTGTTATACTCCTCGACCTCAAATTACCCAAGGTGGATGGGATTGAGGTCCTTAGGAAAATAAAAGGGGACCGCACACGTAAGCTCATTCCCATCGTAGTTCTCACGTCCTCGAAAGAAGAGCGGGATGTGGTGGAAAGTTATGACCTGGGTGTGAACAGCTATATACGGAAGCCCGTGGACTTCGACCAGTTTGTGGAAATCGTCAAGCAGATCGGGTATTACTGGCTATTGCTCAATGAGCCTCCATCAGTGAGGTCTGTGCAATATAAATCATGACCCGTCGTACTCTTAAAATTTTCTTCCTCGAGGACAACCCTGACGACGTCGAACTGGAGATCTACGAACTCACCAGGGAAGGGTTCGCTGTCACTCCTGACCTGGCAAGGAGCAGGGAAGAATTCCTGAGAAAGCTTCCAGGGCTCGACGCCGATATCATTCTCGCAGATTTCGCCCTCCCCGATATAACAGGGATTGAGGCGATCCAAATATGCCGGGATAGAAAGATAGACGTGCCGATTATTTTCATAACGGGTGCTGGTGATGAACTTATTGCAGTGGACAGCCTCAGGGAAGGGGCAATAGATTACATCCTCAAAAAGAATATAAGCGGGTTATCTGTCAGGGTTGCCAGGGCACTGGATATATGGGCAGAGAGAAAGGCTAAGGAAAGGGCTGAGTCAGAGAGAGAAAAATTCCAGGAACTGCTCTTTCAGGCCCAGAAAATGGAGTCCATCGGAACCCTCGCCAGTGGGGTAGCCCATGATTTCAATAATATCATGACAGGCATATTGGGCTATGCCGAAATGATCCTCGCGGCAACATCCGAAGATTCACCCCATTACGAAAAGATAAAGATCATATCATCTCTCTGCCAGAGGGGTGCCGCCCTCACGCACCAACTCCTCATCTTTGGCAGAAAGATGCCGATAAAACTCGAGAGAATCAACATTAATTCCTTTATAAGGGAGACCATGACTATTTTAAGACCGGTCACCGGGGCTGGGGTAGAGATAATGCTGAATCTTCAAGATGGCATTCCGGATATACAGGCTGACGCCGGTCAACTGACACAAGTATTGATGAACCTTACCCTCAATGCTCGGCACGCTATGGACAGCGAAGGGCTCCTGGTATTCACAACAGAAAGATGTTCAGCCTTTGACCCTGACGGGAAGCAAGGTGAGTATCTACGTATTTCTGTATCCGATACAGGGATCGGAATTCCAGAGAGTGACATTCAAAAGATCTTCGATCCCTTTTTCACAACAAAATCCGCTGGCAAGGGAACAGGCCTCGGTCTTGCCATCGTTTATTCCGTAGTCTATGCTCACGGAGGGTGGATTGATGTGAGCAGCAAGCCAGGCAGAGGGACGACCTTTAAGATATACTTCCCTCCCCTTTCAGAAGACACAGCGGTCCAGGTGACGTCCTCGAATGACTTCTATGATAAAGAGATGAACTCGTCCCATGGTAAAGAGACGATCCTCTTTGTTGAGGACGAAGATATGATAAGGGAGATTATCTCTTCCGCCCTGAAATCATACGGTTACGATGTTCTCCTTGCCAGGGATGGCGAAGAGGCCATGGAGATTTATAGAAGCAGATCGGATGAAATCGACATCGTCCTCTCAGATAAGACAATGCCGAGGAAGTCTGGCATCGAACTCTTTCGTGAACTTAAGTCCATGAACCCCGATATAAAATTCATCCTTATGACAGGCTATGGCGTGAGCGAAACGGACAATGAAATCTGCCGCGATATGGAGAGGATAATTACAAAACCCTGTCCCACAATGAAGATAGCACACTTCGTAAAAACAGCCTTGGAGAACTGAAAAGATCGAAAAGGAAGGATCATATTCACCATACCATGCGTGAAAAAACAATTTCCCTTTCTGACCGTAAGAACAAAAATTGTAACCGACCGCTCGCTCAAATCGTCTACAAAAAAGATAAAGACATGAAGAAATGGATCCGGAGTTTGGCCGTCTTATTTTTATTACTTGCCGGTGCCGGTGGGATTGTTAACGCAAGGACTGCTGGTTCAGATCACAGATTCGAGTCCAGTGGTGATCTGAAACTAATATCCTTTCTTGCCGATCCAACTGAGGAGGGAACGCTGGCGGCTGTTTTATCCGCCAATGGGCTCGCTGTCAAAGCGGCGCGGCAGCAACTCCTCGCAGACAAGAAACAAGTGAATACGAATCTTGACACAGCAACAGCACCAACGTCCGCATTTGCCGCAGCGGTCGCCAACGATAAAGCTCCTCATAAAGCTGCGATTGCTAAACTCACCAGTGCCCTGGAGAACGAATTCACACCGGAGCATTTGCAACAACTAGCACACCAGGAAGACACCAAAAACATCGACCGTCTCCTATGGAAAT
>DMNE01000143.1 GCA_003453735.1 Nitrospiraceae bacterium
GCTACCTGCGACAAGGATCCAAGGCCTTCGAGACTTACTGGACGACGAGGCGCTGCGTCGAGGCGATGGACAATAGCTACCGGTTGCTCGACTTGACCGTCTACGGGCGGCAGGAGGCGTGGGAGGACTTGCCGGCCGGCTGGCCAAAACGGCCGAAAGGTGCGCATCCGTTCCGTACCTCTGGCCCCGGGGCTGGATCGAAGCAGATCAGCCGTCCCATCGCCCAGTGGTCGCGCCTGAAGGCCGGGCATTCGGACGACTTGAGAACCGGCAGGCGCTGAGCCTGTCCGTCCACAGTAGTAATAATGCGTGTTTCTTTTGGGAAAAGTCATGGGGTCTGCAGGCCGCTTTTTGCGCAGTTGTCGGTGGCTCCCGCAAAAATGATATGCGTGATACCGGCAGAAGGATGGTCAATGGGATCCTGGCTCGCCTGAGGCAACGATCCTTTCTGAATTTACGCACCGTCATTCCTTCCTCACAAAGGTCGGAGCACACTCAGTAATAATCAACTCAGGCAACTTTCCTATGTTATATGAACTTCGTTCTTTGCTCCCCAATAAACAGTAAAGTCAGCCGATTACCACACATGAGGAATGAGCCTGTAACGGACCCTATTTGTATAAGCATCGTATCCTGTCAATTCCCGGCGCAGGAATTTTTCCTCTATCATGATGCGCAACATCAGCAGAAAAATTAAGAACACTGTCAGCACAACTGCAGCGTAAGACTCCAACCACAGCGGCATACCCAGAAAGAAGGGAATAGCGCCAGCATACATTGGATGTCGCACTACACCATAGACTCCCGAATCAATGACTGTTTGCCCTCTTTCGCCTTGACTTTTTACGACGAGGGCTGCAAAGGCGTTTTCTCGGAGCGCGACATAAGCGATCCTCCATCCTGCTACAAGCAAAGCCAGTCCCGCAAAAGAAACAAACAGCCCGGGCCTGCCCATAAGGTGGAACCTGAACACGTCAAGTGCAATGAACACAAACATGCCACAGAAGAGCAGCATCATAAGAAGCGTGATTATTTTGTCGGCGAGGGGTTGCCCCTTCTGTATGGGAGGCTTCAGGCGTTCCCTGATCAAGTCCTTGTGTTCAGGGAAGAGCCTCAGCTCCGATATTAGCGATCCAGCTGCAATAACCCCTATCAGTACCCAGGCCCGCCACCAATCGAAAGTGCCCGCGGGAAGAAACAGCAATCCCACCATAATACAAAGACTGATTACGGTATAGATAATCAATCTAAATGCGAGTAAGCGAGAATTCATTTTGTCCATATCTGCATCTTTTGCTCTCTGACTGTAGACTAATACGACGAGCTCGTTTTTGCAAATTTCCGGAGACCTGGGCTCCCTGCTCAAGGGTACGAAGGATAACGTATTATATCCCGCATAAGGATACCGCGCTGGGAAAGGGTTTGTTTCAGGAAGGATGCCCGGCCCCGCATCGCCTGTACCCCGGTGTTAGGCGAGGACGCGGGCGCCGTGGCGCTTAGCTTACGGGTTCTTTAGGAATCTCAAATAGAAGGCTGCAAACACCAAGACAATACCTATGTTCACCATCAGCCGTTCCCAGAATCGATTCCTAAAGAACAGTAAATCTACACTAACGACAACGGCTATCAGCACCACAACGTAAAGCACGACAGACATGTTCCTTGTCATTTTAATCAAATATATCAAAAGCCGCTTACGAATGGAGTTCCGGGATTTGCCTCAAGATCCTCTTGCGACGATTCCTGTTCTCGACAGCCAGTAGCACATCCCCATCTGTCAATTACCGCTTATAACATACACAATTTCGTCAATTTTGGAAAGTGCGGGTTACAGGAAGCAGTCTTGCCTGGTAATATTTTTGCGACGCGGTGACTGCCGCCAGAAATCATCACAATTTATGCGATGGCTTGCTATGACACTTTCCACCAGAAATAAACGCTCCATAGATGCCGACTCGACCTGTCAATATTCTGCCAGAGATGCAGAGTTCTTCCTCTATTATGCCGCTATTATTTATTATATTTGCCACAACAACTACTATACCCTGCAGGCTCCCAATTTACAGACATGATATTTGCCATTGACACGATCTTCTTCAAAATGCTACATCGTTTTATTCCACCTATGGATCTAAATGCGAAACTAAAGGGAAGTCTTAATTGTTGTTCTCTTCGCATCCAATGCACAGCTTCGGCACCTTCTGTATTTTCCGCTCGCCTCCTCTTAGAAAATATTTTCTTTATCGTTCCCTAGATGAGCGACTTAAAAATACCAAAGAATAAGCCAACTGCTCCACCCATTGCTAAGCCTTTTGAAATAACATATCGTGATGAACAAAATATTCCCATGAGTCGTCCATATAAAATTCCTGTGGCCAGAAAGAGTTTTAAATAACAGTATTGTATTATTCCTCAGCTCCCATACTCCAAACACGGGCACGATTCTTAACCAACCAGCGATTATTCTCCCTCGATAGATATAAGTACTCGCCGAATGAGCGATTTACATCGAGCCAGCTCGCTACTCCCATGTAAACAAGTGCATGGGTTTGGCCCTTATCAAATCCAACACGGGAAGGATACGCTGCAAAATCAGGATTCCCTGAATCTTTCGGAAATTGTATATTTGAACTTGGACCCCATAGAACCTGCTTTACAGCAAGAGGCAGTGTCTTGGTAATTTTAGCGATACTACGACTCTTTTTCTGAAGGTCAAGAACCACATCGTCGGTAATTTCTGGAATTTTAGATTTAACCCACCGGAGCCTGTCATCTTCTGTTTCATTTATGGTGCGCATGCCGCTACACCCTGCAATTTCGAACCCTGTGCTTTTCGCAGAACTACACTCAAACGTTACAGTCCTATCACAAACCATGAACCATCGAGGAACTTTTGGTAAATGGACTTGCTCTACAACGGCTGCCCATACTTCATATTCCTCATTCTGCAGAATCAAGCCAGTACTTTGCTGTTCCGCAACAACAGAATGCGCCAGAAAAATTATCGAAAGACCACAAAGGATAGGGGCAGTTTGTGTTGGATGTCCGACTATCTTATAAAAATATCTTAGCAATGCTCGCCACTTAATCATGAACTTTTAAAATGATCATACCAACTTACTAAGGTTGAGTCAACCTATAGACTAAATATACCATACCCCTGAAAACGACTGAAGAAGAAAGAATAACGTTTTCGATAGGGCCGTCCATTCACAAGTTCTTAATTTGAGCCAAAAAGTTCCTAAAGAGAATAGGCATAATTTGTTTGGAAATTGGTAGACTGACTATTTTCGGATGTAACCTACAGAGTATGTGAAGCCAACTCCGGTGCGGTGTTCAGGAAGAAGTGAACGGTGATCCAGTCATCGTCTAGAGAGGTGTACCGCCAGTACTCAACACACGTAAGGGGACGGCTATGACTGATAGGTTTTAACGGAAACAAACACCTCTTAGGCCATTTAAATTAAAAGGTCTTGCAAATCTAAGCGTTGAGTTATTTAACAGGCCAAAGTCGGCGCTGCATTTTCAACAACCTTCAGTCTGTTGGGGAGAGGCAGCTTCAAGCGCTGATGCAGAATCTTTAATCCGCGAGGGCAGCCGATCCATGCCAGCCCCCGGTTCTTCCCGCTCTCTTAATTGGCTAGAGAGTTAAAGTTCTTTGCTCAGATAGACGAAAAGATATCGAAGGCAGAATAAACAACTCCAATGAGGAATAGCATTTAAACAAATGTTCTCAACCCCAAGAGTTGGTTGATAGGTTAGCTGTAGGCTATACCGAAAGCGACCCAGGAATGAATATGTTTCAAGGATCTTTAGGTAGGTATGATAGGTCTTACATCCGCTGATTTATTGCATTTTTTTACTCACCAATGATATATTCACTGTATTCTATGCCTTCGTGTGAGGATGGTGTATAGAAGGTCACTTCAAGAGGTCTTGTAATTGCTTCATATTGCTATCCTATTCGTCCTTCCTAGATGAGGTGAACCAGTGCGTCTGAAGTATGAAAAGTCGATGTCCGCCGATATCATGTTTTGGTCGCTGGGTATCGCCTGCAAAGGGACGAGAAAATGATTGCTTCTGTGGTAAATTAAGAAAAGTGCTTTCAGCATCATTAAGGTGTTTAAGTGAGAATTAGAGGAGGGCTACATGTCTGAGGAAAAAGTATCGGAACAGAAAGAGATGGAAGCTAGAGTAGCAGGATCGAACTTGCCGGCATTACTTAATGCAATGACGGATGACAAGAAGATCAATTTAGCGAAGTTCAACGACGGCCAAAGGCAGAAGATAAATGACATTGTTTCGACTTCCGGCTCAGGCTTAGACAGTGGGTTTGTTGACAATTTTGGTGTTGAACCACAACGGGGCTTCAATAGTCTTCTTGATCAGTTGTTGCAGGGGATCAAGACAAACGAAGTGGGGTATGCAGGCGAGCTCACCATTNNAGAGGCGACGAGCTCACCATTGAGCTTGCAAAACAGATCAAGGCTATGAATCTGCCTAAGATGAAGGAAGAGGCAGAAGGTGGTGACTGGTTAGCAAAAATCCCGCTTGTTGGGAAATTGGCCTCCGCAATACATCATTTCCAGCTTGTCCATCAGGAAGTTTTAACCCATATCAAAGAAATAGAAGATAAGGCTACGCGTAAACGTGCAGAGCTTGTTGCAATGAATTCTAAACTTGACCAACTGGCTGACCGTTCTATTGACAACCTTAGCGATCTCGAACTTTACCTGGCGGCAGGGCAAGCAATATTGATGAGGGCCCGTGCTGATTTTAACAAGAGGAAGGATGAGGCCACGAAAAGCAACGATCCGATTGCCCTTACAAAGCTTCGTGATTTTGCTGAGCAGATCAATGCTTTTGAGGCGAGATTGCTGAAAATGCATATTGCCTTTACGAGATCTATGGCATCAATCCCTGAAATCAGGATCAACCAGGAGGCTGCTCGCATCGAGGCGCGGAATATACTCGATACCCTTTTGTTCGACCTTCCCGGGTTGAAAAGCGCGATACTCCGTGTAGCGTCCCTTCAAAAGATAATCGCGGCATCGAAAGAGGATGAAGCCAGGAGGGAAATAACCCGTCAAATAGGTACTATTGGAGCTGACACACTTGATGAAGCCTATAGGAGGGCGAAACAGAGTCAAGGGAGCGGGGTAGAAGACGTAGCGGCATTAGCAGCTACCGCCGACAAACTCCTTGAGACAATCGCAAAAGGCGTAAGGTTTGACGAAGAAAACCGCCAGAAGCGTGAAGCGGCGGAACAGCAGTTGGGTGACATTAAGAGCAAGCTGGTAGAAGGACTTCGTGCGAATGCCATAGATATGGCTTNNAACAATTACATATTGAGGAGGGAACGAGATATGGACTTAAATTTCGGGATCGAAAGTTTTTTTAATCCTCATCTTGCGGTAGGAGCATCGCGTATTGATGCCATACTTACTGTAACTACGAGTTCTGGTACTGCCAAAGCGGTAACGGCGGCACCAACTGGCCGCAAGGCGGTAGTTTTTATTATTGATTTATCCGGCTCAATGCAAGGTGATAAGTTGATGATGGGCAAGATAGCGCTACGCAAGTGTGTTGATCTCCTCGATGAGAATACATATTTCTCTGTAATTGGCTTCTCGGACGAGGCGGAAGTTATTGCTCCAATGACGTTGGCTACTACCGGTGCAAAGGAAAATGCGCATGCGCGTATCAAGGAATTGACAGCGGGTGGAAGCACATATATGTCAAAAGCGTTGCTCATGGCGTTGTCACAGTTTGCCAAAACAGACAATGCCATTTGTTACTGCCAGATGGTCACTGATGGAGAAAATGATACCGGTGACAAAAAAGCGCTTAATAGTGCATTGGTTGAGTGCGAAGGTAAATTCAGGTGTGATTGTTGGGGTGTTGGCACCGATTGGAAACCAGATCAGTTGAGGTTGATCGCAGGAAAGCTTCTTGGTTCGGCAGATGCAGTGCCGAATCCTGAGCAACTTGAAATTCATTTTAAGGAAGCCCTTGCCCAGGCACTCTCCAAGGGAATTGGCGATGTTCGTCTCCGTCTGCAAATGCCGAAATCTTGCAAGATATTGACTGTAAAACAGATGAGCCCGGAAATAGTTGACCTTTCTATCTTGGCAAAGAGAGTTGACGAGAGAAATCTTGAAGTTCCATTGGGGGCATGGGGGGAAGAGTCCCGTGATTACCATGTGGCATTTGAATTGGAGCCGCAGCCTGCCGGCGAGGAAATGATGGCTTGCAGGCCAAGAATTATTTATTCCCAGAACGGTGCCGAAGTTGTAAGCGATGGCCCGAGGATTGTTGCCGCATGGACGACAGACGAGTCGCTCACAACCAGAATCAACTCCCATGTGGCACATTATACGGGGCAGGAAGAACTTGCCAATTCTATCCGTGAAGGACTTGAGGCGAAGGCAAGGGGCAACATTGATCAGGCTACCGTGTTGTTGGGCAAGGCCGCCAAAATAGCCATCGAGACGGGCAACGAGGAAGTAACTCAGAGACTGAAGAAAGTTGTAGACGTAATCGATGCCGACCAGGGCACAGTGAGACTCCGTGCGGCCAACAAGGCTGCTGATCTCGAACTGGACATGGGCGGGACAAGGACTGTCCGGCGTAGGCCTGCTACCGGCAGCCCCGAGGTGAAATAACATGACATACAAATGTCCTAAATGCGGGGCTGATTCAAGCGACAAGGATTATTGCTCTGATTGCGGGGCTCTCATAGGAGCTACAACCCTGAAAAACGATGCATCCGTTATGCAACCGGCAAGTCCAGCTGATGTAAGTGTGGCTGGCGAGACCTGCCCGGACTGTCTTACGCCGAGAGTTAGCGGAAGCCGTTTTTGCGAGGTTTGTCGGTATGATTTCCAAACAAAATCTTCTGGAACTGGTGGAGCTACGCCTGACGCTCCAGACACGCCGCTGACCGATAAGCCAGCTCAGTCTTTTACAACGGCTCCTCAGTCCGCGTCGGACCATACCACAGAGTTTGTCCCTCCACCGATATCCATAAAATTAAATGTTGCAGTCACGGTGGACCCGTCACTTGTAACCGAACCTGAAGTACTGGCAACTTGTCCCAAGGATACTCCGGAAAGAGTGTTTCCGCTGGACCTCGATGAAAACCTTGTCGGGCGCAGATCCGACAAAAAAGGCATTTATCCTGAAATAGAGATCAACGATCCGGGCATCTCCCATCGTCATCTCAAATTCATCAAACAGCAGGAGGGATTTACGGTCCTGGATTTGGGGTCTGCCAATGGCACTTTGCTTAACGGCAGTCCTCTTTTGTCTGGGGTCAGTACACCGGTAAAGGCCGGAGACGAATTCGTTATCGGTATGTGGACATGTCTAAAATTGCGTTTGCGGAACTGAGAAGAAAAAGAAAATGTCATGAAGAATTTAAAAGAAGTCTTCACCTTTGCAGTTATACTGTTTGTGGTGCTGGTAGTTGTTAAATTAGCCGCCAAAACAGTATTCTTTTTATGGTTTCATGTTATAGCGCCGCTGCTATGGATAGCGGTTTCTGTCATAATCGCAGGCGTTATATATCTTTTCATCAAAAACCGTAAACAACCAATCACTTAAGAACGATAAGAGGAGGCAATTGAATAATGGCTTCGAAACAGGCAATCAAGGCTGCAACCGCCAGTACTTTGCAGATGTCTCACTCTCGCACGACAATTGTGGCGCATCTGCAGTCGTATTTGATGACAACGCCCGGGCAACTGATAGGCACCCTTGTGTTGAGCATATTTTCATCCCTTATTATGGCAATTTGTGCTTATTTTGCCTATTCAGACTTGCGGCAGGCAGTTCAGACGCTGGGTCGTGACACTGTTCCTTCCATTGTGGCCGCCGAGCATATAAACGCCACGCTCGCAGACGCTAATGCCAATGTAATGAATGCATTGCTGACTAGGGAACCGGAAACGGGCCCGTCATGGAAGACCTATCGCGACGAGATGAAGCAGGTGCAGGATCAGCTCATTACTGCTGCACAAAACATTACTTACGGTGATGAAGAGCGAAAGCCGATATTTGCTATGATGACAAAGATCGGTGAGTACGAATATGCTGTCGGCAAGGCAAGGGCAAAGCTAAGCGGAGATTTTATAAACGACTACTTTGTAGCTAATAAGAACATGCACGAGTTTATATTGCCGGCAAGCGCGGCGCTCGACCAAGCCAACTTTTCACATCTGGACGGAAATTACAAGGCCCACCGTAGTCATGCCTGGATGGGAAAGTTGCTGCTCTATGTTTTTATGTTGATATCGGTCGGCGTTCTTGTTGTTACACAGTTGTTCTTGTTCCGCAAGACACACAGGTTCATCAACCCGGGTTTGTCCGCAGCAACAGTGATGCTTGTTATTTTCTCCTTATATGCGGTAACTACGTTGGGCACAGTCGAGAAAACATTGATATCTGCCAAACAAGACGCATTCGACTCGATACATGCGCTCTGGAAGGCTCGGGCAACTGCCTATGACGCTAATGCTGANNATCCGACTTTAGGTCTAAGGCGGCGCAATTGACAGATATCGCTCCGCAGGATGCTCTTGCTGTAAACAGCACGGGGAAATCGTTTGGAGGTTTTTTGGGGGTCGAACTTTCTAATATCACTTTCAAGGGCGAAAAAGAAGCGGCAAACGATACATTAAAAGAGTGGGCAGAGTATATTCGGATAGATGGGAATATAAGACAGCTTGAACAACAAGGAAAATTTAAGGAAGCTCTTGAATTAAATATCGGGACCAAGCCAGGGCAATCGAATTGGCAGTTCGACAGGTTTGACAAGGCCCTCGGGTCAACCCTCGACATAAACCAGAAAGAATTCGACCAAAAAATCTCTTATGCCTTTTCACGCCTTAACATTTTCCCTTATGTATTGGCGGTGTGGCTGATCGCTGTCATTATAGCCAGCGTTATTGGCATGAAACCCCGCTTGGATGAGTACAGGTTCTAAGAGGGCAGGTGATGGCTGCTCAGGACATAANNTCAGTGGGTGTCGCGGATGACAACCATCAGCCGCAACATATCTGAACTCACCGAGTCTAACTCCACACAGGCCATCAAAGCGAGATTCAAAGACCCCGGCCGTGGCTATACCGGCATAACACAAGAAAAGGTTGGTAATGCGCTGACCGCGCTGAACAACCTCTGGCAAAGCTATCTTATCCTTGCCCGGGTTGTTGAGGAAGCCCTGGATCTCAGTAAAAAGAATGGCATTTTCCATGACAATGAAGCCAAAATAAGGGAATTTCTTGAAGGCGATTCCGTTGTCCTGCCTGTGGAGTACATTCCGATAGCGTCCCGTAGTCTGCTTGCTGATGCCGAGAAAGTGCAAAGGATCACGCCATCCAATTTACTTGATGCTATGCAGGAGCAGTTTACTTCTGCCCGCGATACGCTTTCAAAAGCTGCGAACGCTATGGATCATGTAAAACCAAGACTTGATGCCATTAACCGAGAGATCGATACACTTATGCAATGGGCAAAAACGCTCGGCGTTGAAAGCGAGACTCCTGTCAGCGTCTCACAAGCGTTGCTACAGATGGAAACCGATCCACTTGCGTGCTCGATAGAGACCGATCGCATTGAAGCAGAGGTCGCAAAATGCAGGGCACGTCTCCAGTCAATTGAAGACGAGCATAAAGCCATTTATTCCTCGCTTGAAAAAGCCAAGACATTGATAGTGGAATTAAAAGACATAGTGGCGCGTTCAAATGCCGCAATCCTTGAGACACGCCAAAAAATTGCCGCTCCTGAAGGACTAATGACCCCAATGAGCGATGCAGCGATCGAGTCGATGCAAGCCTGGGTCTATACGCTTGAGGAAACGTTGAATGCCGGGCGCTTTGACGCGGGCAAGGTGGGAGTCTCCAAACTCATGCAGGAATGCAACGCGCGGTTAGCGATAGAACGGAGCAGTTATGCGGCCAATCGTGCCCTATTGGACGAGATGGAGGACTTAAAGGGGAGATACAAGGCATTATGTGTCAAAGCGGAGGTACTGCAATGCAAGGAGCCTGCATGTGGCGAGTCTATAAGGGAGCTTGCCGGCCAAGCAAAGCATATTCTCGATACATATCCCTTTAATTTGCGTGATGCAAGACAGATCGTTGGCGTATTTGAGACAACTTTGTTACATAAAAAGACCGTGTGACGATAGAGAGTTCCATTTATGGAGCAATGAGTCATTACCACCACCTGAAAAGGAGAACGAATAACCATGAGCAATATGAAATGTCAGCGTTCGGGTTGTAGCGGGACCATAGTTGACGGAATCTGCGAAGATTGCGGCAAACCCCCAGTTGGGAAGAGCATACTTAATGGCATGCAGGCTGGTCAAGCAACGAGCGCACCCAGTTTAACAACTTCAATGACCTCTACAACCGGCACAGCCGGAACCTCCCGCAATGGGAGCAAGCGTAGCAGCAGCCGTTCCAGCCACGGTTCGTCCTCACGTCGGCATGCTTTGGGAGGAGGTTTGGTATCGTTACCGCCTCAACCAAGTCAGGACCCTCTTACACTAGTCATGGCAAACCCCGAAGTGCCGGATAGGAAAAGGCATTGTCCAGGATGTGATGCTAAAGTCAACCGTCCGAAAGGATTCTGTCCACAGTGTGGACACGAATATAATTTCGTGCCTTCACTGAAAGCCGGTGACATTCTCAATAAAAAATTCGAGATAAAAGGCCCTATAGCCTTCGGTGGCCTTGGGTGGATATATCTGGCATACGACACCATCCTTTCCCGTTGNNATGAAAGGACTACTCAACACGAAGGACGAGGCGGCAGCGGCAGCGGCGGTGGCTGAACGGCAGTTTCTTGCGGCTGTCAAACATCCGAAGATTGTCGGCATCTACGACTTCATCCAGAATGGCAACGAAGGATATATCGTCATGGAGTATGTTGGCGGTCGTATGATCGAAAGCATGCTCAAGGAAAGGGGCGTTCTCCCTGTTGAGGAGGCAATTTCCTATATACTCGGCATTCTGCCAGCATTTTCATATCTTCATGCCAATAAGTTTGTCTACTGCGATTTCAAGCCCGCGAATTTTATGCTTGAGAATGACGACGTTAAACTCATAGACATGGGCGGAGTCCGCCGTATAGCTGACCCAAGTGGTGATATTTACGGCACAAAAGGCTATATGGCGCCGGAAGCCAGCGACGATCCGGTGGAAGTCTCCGACTTATATACGATCGGCCGGACTCTTGCCGTGCTGATAATGGACTTCAAGTATCAGACCACGTTTGAGCACTCACTCCCGACGCCTGCAGAGCAACCTGTGCTTGCCCAGAATGAAGCACTTTACCGCTTTCTCCTGAGAGCGACTCACCAGGACCCCGATCAGCGTTTCCAGACTGCCGATGAGATGTCAGATCAACTCTACGGAGTATTGAGGGAGATAGTTGCACTCAAAAGCTCCCCGAGGCCCGCAGAAAGCATTGTGTTTACTTCCGACAATCTGCTCGATGCCTCCGATGAACATGGCGCATCGGCAGTCGATATCAGATTCCTGCCAACATTGAAAATTGACATAGGAGATACGGCTGCCAATGATTTGCTCAGGTCTGCCGCTGTCATTGACCCAAAGAAGAGGGTCAATACACTACAGCATATAGCTTCCAAGTTCGGGGAGAAATCGGTAGAGGCCAGGCTGAGGCTCGCCGATGCTCTTATCTCAAATGGAGAGTATTCTGACGCCGGCAAGATCCTCGATGCGATAGCGACAGAGGATGCGTTTGACTGGCGTGTTCCCTGGTATAGGGGCAAGTCGTTTCTTGCGTCTGGCGATGGTAAGGCTGCGAGGAATGAATTTGACAAGGTATATTTCGAGATGCCTGGTGAAATTGCCCCGAAGCTTGCTATCGGTTATGCCTCTGAAGTAGCTGGTGATCAGGAAG
>DMNE01000165.1 GCA_003453735.1 Nitrospiraceae bacterium
ACGGTGTACGTCGTGTCGGCATGAGACCTGTATGGATTGCTTATCAGTACAAAAACCGAGATGAGAAAAAAGCAAACTACACGCATTATGGTGTCTCCCTTTTTACAATGCCTCTTCCCTTGTCAAATCCTTAAGGGTCGGAAGCTCGGTAAGGTCTTTCAAGCCAAAATACTGGAGAAACTCCTTTGTCGTACCATAGAGGAGTGGTTTCCCCGGTGCCTCTTTTCTTCCCAAAATTCTGATGAGCCTTCGCTCAAGCAGGGATTTGATGATACCGTCTGAGTTAACGCCCCTGATCTGTTCAACTTCTGCCTTGATTATCGGTTGTTTATAAGCGATGATGGCGAGTGTCTCGAGGGCGGGCATCGAGAGCTTGCTCGAACCCTGCGAACCCCTGAGTTTTCTGAGCCACGGCGCATACCTGATATTGGTCACCATCTGGTATCCGTTGGCTATTTCTGTGATGAGTACGCCTCCGTCTCTGCTTTTGTAATCACTGATAAGCTCATCGATGGTCCGTCTGATTTCAGGCTCATCCATATCAGTGATCGATTTGAGCGATGACACTGTTATCGGCTCTCCGGACAAAAACAATAAAGCCTCCAGTAATGATTTTTTTTCCTGGTCCTCCATCACAAAGTGAAAGAACTATACCAGAAAATAGATATTAATTCAATTTAATATCTCTGTGAACTTAAGCAAATTTCTTGCCATAAAAGGTAATCGCGTGAGGAATTTATTTCACGCGATAAGTTTCTATGCTATTTCAATTCCCGACCAATAATCGCGAACCCTGGTAATGATCTTTTTATTCCGTTCCCTTTGCCCAAGGCAACCGTATAACCGCCTAAGACAAAGAGCAAGTGGTAAACCAGAGATATGAATTCCTTTGATTATTGTTCACCTTGCAGAGACCAGACCAGCGGACTATCTCCAACTTTGGATCAAGAAACAGATAAAAAGGATTATCGTTTTTTCGTTATTAACTGACAAACTTTGTCAGCAAAAGACAAACCTTGTCAGTTGTTCCTTCGGCTTTTTAAAGATTGCCTCTACATGCACTAGTCTAGCGTTTCCAACCGACCATCCGCTGAAGATGATATGGTGATACATCGATCTATCCTGTGAAGGAATAAGTGCGAGAATTTCTATCCCCTTAAGTGATAGGGCTTAGAGCAGTGCTGCCCGGATCCCTGGGCGTTCGGTAATATAATAGCGGATAAGTCAAGGATACGGAGCGGGAATCCTCGGTATTTCAATGCCGAGATTAAAGCGACGATGTGTTTGCAGAAGAAAGTAGTTTTTCAACCGTAGCCCTCAAGAATCCGACCTTATCCCCTGCATCTATCTCTTTCCCTTTATTGGGTAACCATAAACGGTGCGTTTTTTTAATAATTCTTTCAATACATCGATGAGCTGAATCTCGCTACTGGCCCCTGGCTTCTGTGAAAGCACTTATTTGTGAAAACTGCGATTTTCTGATTGACGGTTGTAACTTCAGGGAGGGAGTTGATGCGCCGCCATGCGGCGGGTATTCAATCATCGCATGGATGGTTTTTCAAGAATCCTGAATATGTCGGGCGTAAGGGGATACCGCCCGATTATCGCAAGCTTTGATGGCACAGCTTCTCTCTTGGTTTTTTCGACTACGTAGAAGACAATATCTGAAGGTTTGGCCTATTGAAAGCTCTGCTCCGTTGACGGAAAGATTCCTTTTTCGACTTCCTCCTTGTACGTTTGAATGGCTTTTAGTGCCTGCTCTTTCAGGTTCGCGTATCTTTTTATAAATTTTGGGGCGAACCGTTCGTATAAACCTAGAACGTCGTGCATGACGAGCACCTGTCCGTCGCAGTGAGGACCGGCGCCGATGCCAATGGTCGGGATGACAAGTTCATCGGTAATCCTCCGAGCAAGGTCGAGGGGGATAGCCTCGAGGACAATGGCGAAGGCACCGGCTTCTACAAGGATCTGCGCGTCTTCAATAAGTCTCTCAGCTGCGTCCTGGGTTTTGCCTTGCACCTTATAACCGCCCATCCGATGGATCGCCTGCGGCATGAGACCTATATGCGCAATAACCGGGATATCTGCCTCCACCAGCGCCTTGATCTGCTTTTTTACCTCTGCGCCACCTTCAATCTTTACTGCTGATGCGCCGGCTTCCTTGAGAAAACGGCCTCCATTGCGGACGGTGTCCTCAACCGATATCTGGTAAGAGAGAAAGGGCATATCCCCAATGACCATGGCATTCTTTACTGCCCGTGATACTATTTTGGTGTGGTAAATCATCTCATCCATGGTGACAGGCAGGGTGGTGTCAAGACCCTGAACGACCATCGCAAGGGAATCGCCCACAAGGATAGCGTCAATTCCTGCTTCATCAGCTATCATGGCAAAGGGATAATCATACGCGGTGATCATGGTTATCTTTTGATGTTCCGCCTTTTTTTGAAGAAATGCATTCGCGGTTATCTTAGGCATTTTCTGCTCCTTTAACTGAGCTAACTGTTTTCTGTGACGGATGCTACAATCTTAACACATCAGCCGCTGCCAGCAGCAAGATTTCTCGCTTTAAAGGCTTGAAATTTTAAGATTATGTAGGTTACTCTATCCTGCTTATATGAAATCCTAAATATCTCATTTTGGGGGGTGTTTTTATGGCAATAAGGGCAAGAAAGTACGTCTATTTTTTTGGAGATGGAAAGGCTGATGGAAAGGCTGACATGAAAAATCTTCTTGGCGGCAAGGGGGCAAACCTGGCGGAGATGGTTAATCTCGGTATCCCCGTCCCCCCCGGATTCACGATAACCACAGAGGTCTGTACTCTCTATTACAAGAACGACCGTAAGTATCCGAAAGAGTTAAAGTCGAAGGTTGATACAGCTCTCGCCAGGGTCGAAAAGATCATGAGAAAGAAATTCGGAGATCCTGATAATCCGCTTCTCGTTTCAGTTCGTTCGGGGGCACGCAGTTCGATGCCGGGCATGATGGAGACGGTCTTGAATATCGGGATCAATNNATGCCGGGCATGATGGAGACGATCTTAAATGTTGGCCTGACGACAAAGACTATCCCGGGTCTCATAAAGAAGACAAACAATGAACGATTTGTCTATGACGCATATCGGCGTCTGATAATGATGTATGCAGATGTTGTTATGGAAAAGGCCGCAGGAATAGAGCCCGAGAATGGTGAAGGTATCCGCCAGAAGC
>DMNE01000295.1 GCA_003453735.1 Nitrospiraceae bacterium
GAAGAGGTTAAACGCGTTTTATCAGAGGTGATAATAAAGGGCGGCATTGCAGCCTTTCCGACGGAAACATTCTACTGCCTGGGTGCCAGATACGACAATGTCAAGGCTCTTGAGAAAATCCATGAAATAAAGAGCAGGCCGAAAGACAAGGGGATACCGCTCATCATTGGCAATGCAAAAATTCTCCGCTTTGTCACCCCATCTGTAACGGGGCTAATGAAAAAGCTTATTGAACGTTTCTGGCCGGGCCCTCTTACACTTCTGCTCAATGCGAGGGAAGACCTCCCATATTTGATAACTGCGGGCATAGGGAAAGTTGCAGTGCGAGTACCTGGCGCCTCATTTGCCCTTGATCTGGCACGCGCCCTTGAATTGCCGTTGACCGCAACCAGCGCCAACATATCCGGAATGACCGCCGCCAGGAACGCCGACGAGGTCATAGGGTATTTCGGATCTTCAGTTGATATTATAGTTGATGGTGGCAGGACACCTGGTGGCATGCCTTCAACTATAGTCGAGGTGATAAACAGTCGGATAGTGATCCTCAGGCCAGGACAAGTTTCTGCGGAGGAGTTACAGTTGACAGTGAAAAAAGCCCAAATAATGGTGAATAACACCGACGTCCCTTGAAATCATCTCACGAAGGGGCAGCATATGGCTTCTCCCGCTCCGATATTTACAATTGCAAGCATTCTTCTTGCGGCTTTTGATAACTAGACATCAATGGCACGATACCTAACCCATCTTCCGCAGTTTGAAAAGTGAAAGTTAGTCATATCAAGTAGTTAAATTTGCAAACAGGCTATTTTATCCACTACATTTTCTGCATTTTCGATAATCTTGGGTCTGTTTGGCAGTTGAATCTTCAGCCTCTGGAGGAGGACTTTCAGTTCTTTTGGCGGGGTCGAGACCACGCGTAGCCTGATTGTTTTATCCTTGGTGGGAAGCACTACATCGAGTGAGCGCACTTCACGAATTTCCTCGATGAGTTTTCGGGGAGCCGTGCCGAGTCCTGATGCCTTCATCCACTGTTGTAACGTGCGCCACATTGCCAGCGATAAGAAACAAACCAAAATATGTGCCTGAGTCCTGTCCTGTTTTCGATGATAAATTGGTCTCATCCCAAGATCATGTTTTTCGGTTCTGAAGGCATCTTCCACTTCGGTTAACTGAATATATCGTTTCCATATGGTCTTCGGGTCAGCCTCTTTCCAGTTGGTGCGTAGAATGTAGTTGCCACCACTTTGAAGCGCCCACTGATAGCGCTCCTCATTTTTTATGATCTTTACCGACAGCCGTTTGTTTTTGCCGGCGCCTGTTTCTGTCACTGTCACATCAAAGAGTGAAGCGGCGCGGCTGTTTCTCTCAAGAAGCCGTCCTATCCTGCGCTCTGCCTTTTGTCTGTCCCTAAGTTTACCCTGATCCGCCTGGTCCTTGAGTTTCGTAAGAGCTGCTTCAAGACGGACAATAAAACGATTAAGGATCGCCGCTTCTTTATCTTTTCGCCCCTCAGAGCGACAAAGCACAAAGGTTTCATCTGCACCTTCAGGACTGGCACATAGCTTCACCTCTACGCCGCAATGAACTTCTTCCCACCCTTGTGAAAGAAGTTCCCTCTCGAATTTCTTCAGCATGGATTTCGGCGTGCCGACAATGTACTTGGCCTTACGTCCCTTGAGAAACTCTATGTTTTCCTCGCTTACCATGCCCCGGTCCATTACCCAGATCCGGTTCGCTTTCCCGTATTTGCCTTCCATGATAAGCACCATTTCTTCTGTGGTTGTTACATCGGCACGGTTGCCGTCGAAGATTTCAAAGGCAAGCGGCAATCCCTCTTTGCTTGTCACCAAGCCAATACAAACCTGGGGACAGTCTGGCCGACTGTCACGGCTGTACCCTCTTTTGGCCTGGGAATTGCCCAATGCCATGCCCTCAAAATATGTGGAGGTAATATCATAAAAGAGAAAATCGAAGGTCTCTCCAAAAAGCTCCCCGTACCGATCCTGTAGATGTTTGCAGAGTGCATCCTTATGGGGAAGAAGGGCGTCCAGTGCACGGTAGAGTCTATCATCATTTACACTCTCCTGCGGAATACCAAGAAGATCGTCCAATGCTGTTTTCCCATACCATGATTCAGCTATCTGAAGTTCAGAAGACGGCGCACAAAAGCGCGCAACACTCAGCAGGCAGGCCATCATCGACCAAGGAATCTCCTCTTTTCCTTCGGGCATGTGTTCCCTGCAGAAGTCGGCAAAACCAAGCTTGTTCCAAAGAAGAAGGGCAAGATAGATGCCACCGAAGCAGCGCAACCGCTCTATACTGACACGATTGATATCCACCGTCGCCCAAGAGGGAGGCTCTTCGGGCTGTTCAAATATATCGCCTTGGTGCGGCGTGCCAGTCAGTATGCGCCCGATCTCCTCCCAGCCAATACGTTCCTCTTTGTCCAGTCCCGGCAATTTGCCGATAGTCGCTACAATCCTCTGACGAGGACCTCGCGCTGTGCGAACGGATTCCACCAAAGTCCAGTATCCGTATTTCTCTCCATCTACGCTCTTGCCGTTTCGTCTCAGGTACATGCCAGAAATTATGCGCCATCAGCATATCTTCTTCAAGGGGGGTAATTTCCACTACATTTGCTTTTTCAGTGTCAGACGCTCGCCGATTGCTTATCGTCGCGGAGTTTCAGTCCGCTCATGGTATTTTTTTGCGGATTCTACGATCCAACTGCGGAACATGGGTTAGCCTCGGTACACCATGGCCCCTGTATTTTCCGATAGTTTATGAGCAAACCCTGCGGCACTGGAGAAGTAATTCCGGTCCACACAGATGGCATCTGGCTTGAGGGAGAAGGGAGCGCAAAACTCCCCGAATGATCCCTTTAGTAAGAACATGATCGGCCCGCGCAGCGATTCTGAAGTGCGATNNCCGCTTTTCCCTGAGCAAACGCTTTATCATGCTTGATCTTTCTCACGAGGACCTCTCGCTCTGACATTCGGCAGGTATGAAAAAAGAGGGGCAGCTGGTGGCCTTACTCCATTGCCTTTTGTATGATTACTTAACGGATTGCGTGGATGCAATGAGACTTCACCTGACTGGGCGGGCTATGGAGCTGGAGCTTTTTGAAGTTTTAGATTTTGTGTTTGCCCCAAAAAGGGCT
>DMNE01000381.1 GCA_003453735.1 Nitrospiraceae bacterium
GACTGTTCTTGTTTGTGTGTTGTCAGGCTGGCAGGGTCCCCAGTCAGAGTAGGTATATGTGCATGCTGCTGGCGGTGGGGGTGGCGGTGGGGGCGGTGGCGGCGGTGGCGGAGTGGCCACGGGTTTTTCTTTGCCAAAGGCAAAAACTATTCCGAATGTAGCTTCAACATTATGGAACACTTGGCCTTCAGTGGTAGGGCGCCCGAAAATCATGTTGTCTCTGGCATCCACCCTGAATGCAACCCTATCCGTCATCCAGTATTTTGCACCGACTCCGACATCCGCAAAGAACCTATCGATACTTGACGAACTGCTCGGATTAAAATGAGCGTCACCAGCGCCTCCAAAAATGAAGGGAGTAAACTTCTGGTTCGGCATAAAGGTGTAGACGGCCTCTGCATGATACATTTGTTGGTTGACATTGTCGTCATTGTAGACAGGCGTAGTAAAAGGAGGCCTGGACCGTCCCGGTAGCGCGTAAGGGCTACTGACACGGCTGTTGAGAGTTTCTCCGGTGATTTCAACTCCGAAAACCTCGTTGAAGTTATAGCCGAGACGCAAGCCGAAAACGGGCGCATCTTTCAGGTTTTCCCCGTCACCCAGGAAAAAATAACCGCCCATAAAGGGAGTCACCTCAAAACTGCCTGCCTTCTCTAGTTCGGCACGCGCTGACAAAGGAAGGAGAAAAAACAATAAAAGCACTACGAAAGCCAATCTTCTAGCCATTTGCAACCTCCTCTCTAAATTTTTAAGTAAAGTGTATCTCGTTTATTGTGAAAAGTCAAACAATTTTTTCATTTTTTTTCTCGAAGGCTGAGCCTGAAGGCGCAAAGTGCAGAAAAACTCTGCGTCGGACAGGGAAACCCTATTGAATTACTTAAAATTTTCGAGCATAATAGAGAAACTTTGAATTCATTGCAGAGGGTGTGTCTTGGTAAAAAACACAATAACGATTGGGATCATAGGGTTCGGGACCGTCGGAAGCGGTACGGTAAAAATCCTTCTCAATAATCGCGAGATCCTTAGGGAGAGGACAGGTTTCGATCTCCTCCTCAGGAGGATTTCAGACCTTGATATCGGCCGGGACAGAGGTATCAAGCTTCCCGAAGGTATCCTCACTGCCGATGCCGGGGACATCCTGGACGACCCTGATATAGACATTGTGGTTGAACTCATCGGCGGGATCTATCCTTCAAAAGATTTTATTCTCAGGGCGGTCCGGAATAGAAAGCATGTTGTTACCGCGAACAAGGCCCTCCTCGCCACCGAAGGCAATGAAGTCTTCCAGGAAGCGGAGAAGTTCGGTGTTGAGGTCGGCTTTGAGGCGTCGGTTGCAGGTGGCATCCCGATCATTAAAGTTATAAGAGAGGGTCTGGTGGCAAACAAGATCCTCAGTGTATACGGCATCATCAACGGCACCTCAAATTACATCCTGAGCAGGATGACGGAAGAAGGGATCGAATTTGCCCATGCCCTTAAAGAGGCTCAAAAGCTCGGTTATGCGGAAGCAGATCCCACCTTTGATGTAGAAGGAATAGATTCTGCCCATAAACTCACCATACTGGCATCTCTGGCATATAATATGCCCCTTTGCTATGCTGACGTATATAAAGAAGGGATCACTCGGATCACGCCACAGGATATCGCATTTGCTTCGGAGCTCGGGTATAAGATCAAACTCCTCACTATCGCCAAGGCGGCGGACGAAGAAGTGGAACTGAGGGTTCATCCGACCATGATTCCCGCAGATTATCTCATATCAAAGGTGGACGGAGTATTCAATGCCATCTATGTGGAAGGAGATGCCGTCGGGGCAACCCTCTATTATGGAAGGGGTGCGGGAGATTTGCCGACAGGCAGCGCAATTGTCAGTGATATAGTGGATATCGCGCGCAACATGAGAATGGGGGCTATTGGCAGAGTTCCTCTCATAAAAACCTCTCCGTCGGTTCTGAAAGTGAGGAGGATGGACGAAGTGCAATCCATGTATTACTTCCGATTTTCTGCTTTCGATAGCCCCGGGGTCCTCTCAAAGATATCCGGGATTCTTGGCGACAACAACATAAGTATCGCGTCTGTTATCCAGAAAGGCAGACGAGTCGGTGGTGCCGTACCTTTAGTGGTTTTGACCCATCGGGCAAGGGAAAAAGACGTCCTCCGGGCAATTACTTCCATTGACAATCTTCCCGTGGTAACAGACCGGACGCATTTTATCCGGGTAGAGGGCAATGAGGGTTAACTGCTGTTGATATTTTTACAACACCATATGATTGCATGTGGACATGAAGCTTAAACGTCGGGGCGAAGCAGCGGTGGATAGCATACAAGCTGGCGTGTACCCGCCTCTGATGCGAAACCAGGAGGAAGAGTGCAATCAAGGCAGATACAGGTGACAGGCGTCGTGGAATATTCGTGCATGCATGGTTTTAGGAATGGCGATAAATGAAATGGATGAAATAAAACCGGATAAGAGCATCGATATAAAGGGTCACGTATGTCCGTATACCTTCGTAAAATCAAAGATTGCGATAGAGGAAATGGAGGTCGGTCAGGTGCTCGAGATACTCCTCGATTATGAGGAGGCATCAAGAAGCATACCAAAGTCCATGGAAGATCTTGGACAGAAGGTACTAAAAGTTGACAAGATAAATGATACCGATTGGAAGCTGCTTATAAGAAAGGAAAAAGAATAATTAGATGGAATTTAGCGAGGAACAACTTCAGCGATACAGCAGGCATATCATACTTCCCGAGGTCGGTGGCAAAGGGCAGAAGAAACTCTTGCAGTCAAGGGTCTTTCTCGTTGGTGCGGGCGGGCTTGGCTGTCCTGTCGGCTTCTATCTTGCGGCAGCCGGTATCGGTACTATCGGTATCGTAGACAACGACACAGTGGAATTGAGCAATCTCCAGCGGCAGATAGCCCACAGCACTAAGGCCCTCGGTAAGCTGAAGATTGAATCGGCAAAAGCAACATTCGAAGCGCTCAATACTGATGTGACGATAGTCGGGATGAAAGAGAGGATAAACAAGGACAATATCTTTGATCTTATAAGAGACTATGATATCGTTGTGGACGGCAGCGATAACTTCCCGACGCGGTACCTTGTGAACGATGCCTGCGTAATGCTGAGGAAGCCGCTTGTGAGCGGGGCGATTTTACGATTTGAAGGGCAAGTAACAACCATTGTGCCTGGGCAGGGACATTGTTACCGGTGCCTTTTTGAGCAGATGCCCCCGGCAGGTCTTGTTCCCTCCTGCCAGGAGGCCGGGGTAATAGGCGCTATACCTGGGGTTATCGGCTCTCTTCAGGCTGTTGAGGTTATCAAACTGATTCTCGGGAAGGGCGATATTTTGAAAAATGCGCTCCTGATATACGATGCCTTGAAGACAACATTCAGGCGTGTCAAAGTGCCGAAGAACCCCGATTGCCCCGTATGCGGAGATCATCCCGTTATAACGGAACTGCAGGACTATGATGCAGGGTACTGCACACGATAAGACACGATCAAAGTGGCAGCTGTCCCGCGTTCGCTCAGTCAATCAATCGATGGTGGGCAGTCAACTCAGACAGGATGCTGATTCAGAATGCTGGTGACCGCTGGATGGAGACTGCCGATTATCTTATAATTCCCAGGCAAATCTTTGACGAGATGTTGGGCCATTGTAAAGGCTCTTATCCTCACGAGGCATGCGGTATCCTTGCAGGTCAAGGCAATGTGGCTTCAAAGATTTATAAAATGAAGAATACCGAGCAATCTGCAGTGAGTTATCTCATGGACCCTGGCGAACAACTTAAGAGTATGAAGGATATGCGGAATAATGATCTTTCCATGGTCGCAATCTACCATTCTCACCCATCTTCATCGGCGTATCCATCTGGCAAGGACGTGGACCTCGCATTCTATGAGGATGCGGCGTACATTATTGCGGGCCTGATAGAGCGTGAGGCTATCGTGAGGGCATTTTCGATAAGGGGAGGAGATGTGAAAGAGATCGGGATTTACGTGGAAGAGAACTTGTGATATATTTTCGTTCTCGTCAAATCATCAGTATAGTGGAGGCTAATGAGGTTGTGCCGATAGGCACCGAGCGATTCTTCAGTCGAGAGTCTTATCGCCCAGTTCACTTCCTCAGCGGCTTATTGGTAGTATGCTTGGTAATTACCTTGGGAGGTCTT
>DMNE01000379.1 GCA_003453735.1 Nitrospiraceae bacterium
AGTTCTGCGATCGTGCCTGCAGGCAACATGAAGCTGTTTGTCAAAAAAACTAGCCTTTTGTCGTTGTCTGCATCGTAATAGCGGATTCTTCTGAGCTTTCCGGGATATTCTTTCTTTGCGTAAAAGCCGTTCAGTACAAAAACTTGATCGCATTGAATCCCTGTTTCCTTGTCAACCGCATGAGAATAAAGACGGCTGAAATCAGTATTCCTCTTGGCCGGAGTAACGAAGAAGGCCGAACATTTCTCGATGGTATACAAACGGTCAAAGTCCAGATACCCTCAATCCATGATATAGATCGCGCCCGGCTCTATAAGAATCTTATCCAATGCTTTTACATCATGAACCGTCCCATCGGTAATGATGATCGTTGTCGGAATACTTCCCCGTAAATCAAGAAGCGTATGCATCTTCACCGCTGCCTTATGCTTTCTGAATTTCGCCCAAGGGAACAACGACAGACAAAGATCAACGGTTGTTGCATCAAGCGCATAGACCGTTTGGTCCAACTGAAGACCAAAGTCGTCATCGGCATAAAGGCTTCTGGCACGTTTAATGAGGATCTGTGCGAAGTCAGCATAGATTCTCCAGTCTCTTACGAGATTGGCGTTTGCAAGGGTATTCCGAGAAACATTGCCCCGGATGCCCATATGATAGAGTTTGTTCTGTGCTACTCTCAAACATGTCTGGATATCTCTGAGGCTTTCCCGATATGTGAGCTGCGCAAACGCCATGCACAGAAACTGATCCCAGCACGTAAAGCTCTTTATCTTGTAGTTGCCGTTGTAGCGCTCCACACACTTTTGAAATTCGTACATTGGGATAAAATCCATCAGCTGAGAAAAAATAGTCTTTCCTTGATTCATCGGCCATCTCCTTCCACGGGGTTCCAGGAGTATGGCCACTCAGCAATAAAATTTTCAAATCGAAAAATGCTATAATGCTTTCGATACGCTGTATTTTCAACATGTTACGCAAACTTCATAGATCAACGTTGGGACAACAGTGATAATGCATTTATGAACACCACATGAGAAGGGTTCTTCACATAGACATGGATGCCTTCTTTGCTGCTGTTGAGGAAAAACGTCATCCGGCATTGAGAGGTAAGCCTCTGGTGATAGGAGGTAGTGGAGACCCTACGAAAAGAGGGGTTGTGTCAACGGCATCCTATGAGGCGAGGAAGTTCGGCATCCATTCTGCCATGCCTTTGAGAACTGCCTATAAGCTCTGTCCCGATGCTGTCTTTCTCCCCGTAGATTATGAAGAGTACTCGAGGATGTCGGAGCAGATTAAGGGCATCCTTGGTGAATTCACTTCCGAGATGGAGGATGTGGGGATTGATGAGGCTTTTCTCGATATATCAAATATTGAAAAAACACCAGAAGAGATTGCATCAGCGATAAAAAAGAGAATAAATGATGAAACGGGCCTTACTTGTTCAATAGGTATTGCACCGAACAAGCTTCTTGCAAAGATCGCTTCTGACATGCAGAAACCTGAGGGACTCACGATAATTAAGGAGGAAGATATAGCGACTCGTATATGGCCTCTGCTGGTGAGAAAGCTCTGGGGTGTCGGGCCCAAGACAGAGGAATATCTCAAAAGCGTTGGGGTAAGGACAATAGGAGAGCTTGCCGCAATGCCCCTTGATAAGCTCGTAGAGGAATTCGGGAAATCGTACGGGCATTATCTCTACACGGCTTCACGGGGAATAGACGACAGTCTGCTGATAACCCACTGGGAGCCCAAATCTTCGAGCAGGGAGACAACCTTCCAGACAGACATTGACTACTGGCAGGTCCTTGCGAAGACTACTGCTGAACTCACAAAAGACGTGGTTGATGACATAAGGCGCAGAGGGTATAAAGGGAAGACGGTCACCGTTAAGGTTCGGTTCAGCGATTTTAAGACACTAACAAGAGCAAAAACTCTCCAGGGGGTGTCTGATTCACTGGAGGAGATAAGGCGCGCCGCCTTTGATTGTCTTAAAAGGTTTGAACTTAAGAAGAAGGTGAGGCTTATCGGCGTAAGGTTAAGCGGGTTGGAAAAAAAACAGCAACAGAGAGACCGACAAGAGTGCTGAAGTAGAGATGCAGGTGTCAAAGGTTTTCAGATCCAGCAAATTTCTTACAGAAGGGATGTTAAGGCATAATTGACGGAAATGAGCGGCGCTTTTGAACAGAAAGGCAGCCTCTTACTTATTTGTTGTTAGAGTGGTTAAGAAATCATCCCTCTATCGCTTAAGACTTCCACCTACCATTTCTCCCAGTTAGTTTCTGTTGCGGAAAGCTTTTTTGTGATTATTTCCTGCTCGAATTCTCTGGCGGACATTCTATTTGCTTCTAATTGGGATGTCCGACATATCTCTTTTCTCATTCGGCCATATTTGCTGCCGCTTTTTGAAAACACCTCTCTCTGGAGTCCTGTAAATCCCTCAATCGTAAGCTCGTCTTCTTTAGGTTCGTGCCAGCATGACGAGGTTATGACAGAAGACAGCGCACCCCACACTGGAGGCAAAATTCTTAAAT
>DMNE01000283.1:0-2750 GCA_003453735.1 Nitrospiraceae bacterium
TTTCTATATCATCGTGAGACATCGGCTCTAGCCGGGTCAGCAGTTCATCCATACCTTCAGACGCAGAGTTGTTCACTTGCTGTTCGATGAGATGAAGGGCCAAGTCTTCTATGGTCGGGTGCTCAAAAATCCTCTGGACTGTAAGGTCGACGTTCAAATCTCTCTTTATCCGGGAAGCTATTTGTGTCGCAACGAGCGAGTGCCCTCCCAGTTCAAAAAAGTTTTCACTCACCCCCACCCGCTCAAGTCTAAGTACTTCACACCACACGGAAGCCAACGACTTCTCCAGAGCAGAGCGGGGTGCTATGAAGGGTTGCGGCGTATCAGACCATTCCCTGTCCGGAGAGGGGAGAGCCATCTTGTCTACCTTGCCGTTTGGCATAAGTGGCAGCGAATCGAGTACCATGAAGTGTGAAGGCATTATCGCAGCAGGAAGTCTTTGGTTGAGAAAATCCCTGAGTTCAGATGAAGCTATCCCCCCTCCACTTGAGGAGGGTACTACGTAAGCCACAAGGATGTTTTCTCCTTCACTGTTTTTTCGAGCGGTCACGACAGACGCACTCACCAGCGGGTGACCTGAAAGAACTGCCATCACCTCATCCGGCTCTACCCGAACACCTCGAATTTTGACCTGGTCGTCCAGTCGGCCGAGAATCTCAAGTAAACCGTCAGGACGATACTTGCCCCAGTCTCCGGTACGGTATAGGACGTCATCCTGGTGATTCGTGAACGGGTTTTTTATAAATCTTCTCTGTTGTTCAGCAGAGGCATTAATATACCCTAAGGCACGATAGGGTGTTCGAAAAAAAATCTCCCCCGGATGATTGATGCCACACTGCTCTAAAGTGTCTGACAAAACTAGCGCCTGAGTGTGCGGCAGGGGCCTTCCTATAGGCTGAATACCCGGTGATACCGTTGAAGGTATCTCATAAAAACACTTGGCAAGGCTCACTTCGGTAGTACCATAAAGGTTCACAATATGGCCGGAGTCAGGAAATGCCTTACGCCATTTGTGCACCAGTGCATCCGTGAGCGGCTCGCCCGCAAAATACACGTACCTCAGTCTGCGTAACGCCACCCCTTCAGGGACATATTTCAGCCAAGATTGAGCGAGGGATGGAACCGTGTGTAGCAGAGTGATTCCTTCTTTGTCCATCCACGGCAATGCCTTGTCAGAGCGCATTTCATCCGACTCCTCAGGAAGGCATAGCGTTGCTCCGCTGGTCAGTGGAAGAAAGATGTCCCGCAGAATAACATCGAAGGAAAGGTTCGTTAGCTGAGCACAGCGGTCCTGAGAACCTATTGCAAAGGTATCCCGCTGCCACGTGAGGAAGTGGCTCAGTCCTTTATGGCATCCCAACACCCCTTTCGGAAGACCAGTTGTACCCGATGTGAAGAATATGTATGCGGCGTCATCAGGAGAAAGTTCAGGCAGCTTCGAGGTTCGGCCGTCCCCAAAAATCTCAATTCCGGCCACACACGCAGTGTCAGGATCGACAAAGAAGATCCTCAATGGATCTACCTGACCAGTCCATTCCTCAAAGATACCCTTGCCGCTTTTGATGTACAAGACATATTTCGCGCCAGACTCATCAGCCAAGAGATGCTGACGATGAACGGGAAGGTCTTGAGCGACAGGGAGGACAACTCCGCCACCTAGAAGAACTGCCATCATACTCGAAACAAACCCAAAACTCCTGGAACCAATCACGGCGACCACATCGCCCTTCTTCATGCCTCGATCCAGCAACGCTCCTGCGAGAACATGACAACTCTCAGCCAATCTGCGGTAAGTCCAGACCACGCCCTTTTGCCGTAGCGCCTGATGATCCGGTGTTTGATCTGCTTGGGAAAGGAACATGCTTGTCACCAGTGGGTAGCGGGGCTCAGAGAGAACCGCTCTGGGATCGGGCAGGACATGCATGGGTTTGGGATCACCCATTGTACTTTTTTTCACTTCCCCTCGCGGGAAATCGCTCTTGCAGCATTGCGTTTACATCGTCTTCCGAAAGTTCAGCCACCTTTACTAAAAGTGCTGCCCTTTTTTGTACTTTCTCACGCTCGGCCGAGCTATGAAGAAGAGCCACAGCTAACTCTTCCACGGTAGGTGACTCAAAAAGGCAACGGAGCGCTAAGTCCACATCAAAGACGCGCCTTAGGCGTAAGATGACGCGCGTCGCAAGCAGGGAGTGCCCGCCTAACGCGAAAAAGTTGTCTTGAACACCGAGTCGTTCGACGCCGAGAGTCTCACACCAGATGCCAAGCAATATTTTTTCGATGGGGGTACGCGGAGCGACATAGGAATCTTCGAGGTCAGGCCGTTCTGAGACGGGTGCCGGCAACGCCTGTCGGTCTACCTTGCCGTTCGGTGTGAAGGGCAACGAATCCAGTATGACGAAAGCAGACGGCAGCATATAATCGGGCAGCTTCCGCCTCAAAAAAATTCTCAGTTCGTTGGCGGTGACATTTGAAGTCTGATGCATTACGACATAAGCTACCAAGCGCTTGTCGCCGGGTCGATCTTCTCTGGCAATAACTGCCGTCTCTCTCACGGCGGGATGTTGCCCGAGTATCGCCTCGATTTCTCCAAGCTCAATGCGGAACCCTCGGATCTTCACCTGATGATCGATCCTCCCCAGGAATTCAATAGTGCCATCGGGCAGATAACGGGCCAGATCTCCGGTCCTATAGAGTCGAGCCCCTGGATCATCACTGAAAGGATTTGGGATGAATTTCTCGGCAGTTAACTC
>DMNE01000283.1:2769-3085 GCA_003453735.1 Nitrospiraceae bacterium
TATTGGCTATAGGACGGCCGATGATGTGGACTATCGACTGATCGCTTCCGCGCTGACAGGCGCAAAACGTTGAACTGATTGTCGCCTCTGTTGGGCCGTAGCCGTTATACAGGTTGGCGCTCAAACAGCCGAAGAAACGTTGCTGCACCTTGACTGGTAAGACTTCGCTGCCGGTGGTCACACGCCTCAAAGAGGTGCACTTTTCAATGTCTGGCTGCTGCAAGACCTCTTGGAGCAGCGACGGAATGAAACAGACCGCGGTAATCTGTTTTTCAATAATTAACTTGATGAGGTATGCGGGATCGTTATAAGCGCC
>DMNE01000170.1 GCA_003453735.1 Nitrospiraceae bacterium
GAGCTGACGGTCCGGCAGATGGATGCTGTAGCGGCGCATGCCTTCGTCCATGTCGCGCAGATAGTCGGTGCAGACCTGGTGGCCGAAGCCACGCGATCCGGAGTGGACCAGCACCACGATCTGCTGCTCCTTGAGGCCGAGCACTTCGGCCACCTCGGGCGCGAAGATGCGCTCCACGTACTGGACCTCCAGGAAGTGATTGCCGCTTCCGAGGGTTCCCTGCTGCGCCCTCCCGCGTTCGTATGCTTTCTGGCTTATCAGATCCGGATCTGCCCCTTCAATACAGCCCCCTGATTCTATCCGCTCGAGATCAGAGGGATCACCGAGTCCCTGTTCAACGGCCCAGCGGGCGCCCTTCACAAGAAGTCGTCTTTCACTCTCTACGGTGAGCCGTATCTTCCCCCGGGAGCCAACTCCGGATGGTATCTCGTTATACAGGACCCCTACGAGGTCCTTTAGCCTCGGAACGACCTCTTCTTTTCTGAGGTTGCTCCTGAGGAGTCGGACTCCTCAATTTATGTCATATCCCACCCCTCCGGGAGAGATGACACCCTCCTTCGTGTCAAAGGCAGCAACCCCACCAATGGTAAAGCCATACCCTGTGTGAATATCAGGCATTGCCAGGGATGCGGTCACAATCCCAGGAAGTGTTGCCACATTCGCCACCTGATCAATGGACTGACTCTCGAGCGCCTTTTCGAGAATTTCATCAACGTAGATAATGCCCCTGACCCGCATTCCCGCTTTGTAATCGGCAGGAATCTCTACCTTCGTCCCATCAATCCTCCTGAGTTTTTCCAAGCCCATACGCTTCCCCCCTTTGCAAGCAGTCATACTTTATTAGCAAATGCACACTTTTTGCTCGTCATATGTCAAAAATAACATCGATTTCCCACTGACCACTGATATTTTCGATCCTCACTGCATGGTACGTCGCGGCTTTAATCAGTAGCCTCCTTTCATGCCTCTCCAGATCAAAGTCTTCACCCGACAACACAGCATCGATCCGATTATTCTTCAATGACCCAATGCGTACGCTCTTGCCGATAAACCCATAGGTGTCAAAGTGGAATATCAATTCGTTGAGCCATGAAACGAGGAGTCCCTCCGGGGAATGGCTTTCCACCGCCACAACTATAGCCCGTTTCTCATGGATGCCTTCGAGGTCTGTTATGAGACTGTACATCCCCATGGCTGAATTGATAAACGCCTCTTCAAGGGTGTTACCATAAGCCTTAATCCCTGCATCACCGGAGATATCGATAATCTCAAAGCCAGCCACACTTAAAGGTTATCACTCAGGAAAACACCAGTCAATGAAGAGAAGGGTAGAGCGGAAAAAATCTTTAAAGGCCGGCCAGCGCTTATACCCGAACCGGCAAACTGCTTTTCACCATATAAGCCGTGCCCTTCTACTTGCCCAGCAGGAAACGAAAACACTCACGCAGTACGACGATGTATGCCGATGATTGACTCCTATCTTTACGCCTAATGCGACGGTCTTGCCATCAAACCCTTCCGCGCCATTACCCAACCGATTTATTTCGTCCAAAAGGTTTCTTTCGAGTTCTCCAATGGCAGGGTATTCGCTGCTGTCATTCAGCCTTCTGAAAAGCTGCTGCCCGGCAAGCACAGAAACCTGGTCATCGGCAGCGCCTATCCCGATGCCGAGGACGTAGGGAGGGCAACCCTTCCCTTTTGTCTTCCTCACAGCGTCAAGGACACATTTTCTCACCCCTTCAAGGTCCCTTGAAGCGTTCAGCTCTTCGCGAGGTAACCGATACGTCTGCTCTGCGTTTTCGCAGCCATAGGCCCTCAGCATGAGATCTATCTTTAGCGTGTCGTCGGCTGTCTCTTCAAGGTATATGATCGGAAAACCGATGCCCGTATTGTCACCCGAGTTTTTGTCGGTAAGAATATCAATCGCATTTGGCTTGAGCGGAACCTTTTGCGTTGCTAGGACAGTCGCCTCCCGCACCGTATTTTTCAATTCGATATGGCTCAACCCTCGAGGGGCCTTGATGGAAAACACCGGCACACCGATATCCTGGCATACGGGTTGCGCCGACTGCCGCATACTCCGGATATTTTCGATGATTGCGGAGAGGGATTCCTTGCGGAGAGGGGATTCCTCAGATGCGTAAGCGCTTTTCAGCGCCTCTTCAACGTCCGGGGGGACAGAGGTGGCGGCCTTCCGATACAGTTCTACAATGCCATCACGAAGTTTCAGCACGTCCTATCTCTATTTCCTCGAAAAGTCCCTCGGCCGGCTTTCCTTCTCTACCTTGAGAGATCGGCAGGAGTGAATATCATCTCATCCCTGAAGGATTTTATCAGGTACACAGCCTTCTGTATCTCGGGGTCCAGTACGTCAACGATGGCCGCATCAAGGCTGGCACCCGCAAGATAATAGAGAAAAGAAGCGTTCACCCGAGATCTCAACCTTTTCGGCAAACCGACTGAGATGTTCGATATGCAGGCGATGGTGTTCATGGGCGGATCGACCATCGCATTGAGCGCCTGCACGCACTCATGAGAGTGCACGATATGATCCTGTCCCATTCCCCGGCCGATATGCACCAGCGAGGGGTCCCCAAAGAGTCTTTCATTCGGGATGTCCGCTGCATTTGCCCTCTCTATTAATTCTTCAATGATCTGAAGCTTTGCCTCAAGGGTTGTCGGCACGGTCCCCTTTGAAGCCCTCAGAATCAGCGACGACTTCGACTTCGCAACCAGAGCTAAGAGTTCTTCCCCATGATCAGGTTCTGTTGCTGAAATGAAGTTGACGAGAGGAGGTTCCTTGCAGATGGGCAGACATCTCTTGATTGCCTCCAGACTTCTCGAATCGAGAGATATGCCTGCGATACTGTCACTAACCGCTTCGACAGCAAGAGGCAGCATGTCTTCGTCGCCGACACCATCGAGCGAACATTGGACATTGATGAGTTCAGTGCCGGCATCAGCAAGCTCCTTCGCCATCTTTGCTATCGTTTTCTTGTCTTTCTTCCTTACCGCCTCAACATATGGCTTATTCCTGACATTCAGATTCTCGGCAACAACCATCATAATGATACCCCCTCACTCAAAAAATAGAAGACACGAAACGTTCTCTGCAGGGATTATATCATAAATGCATTTGGAACAACAGCGCACTGTAAATAGCTGTCCCGCCGCCAGGGAAATCACAGACTTTGATCGTCCGCTTCGTCGTCGGTTTCCGGCTGAATAGGTTGTCAGCGTTTCCCCGGCACCATCGTTTCTTTGCATGTCGAACCTGCCTAACTTTTGCTATTTACCCTGCCTTTTTGTAGAATAGACAGACTAGAAAAGGAGCCAGCCATGCTAATTGTCATGCAGCACTGGGCGACCGATTACGATATAGAACGGGTAAAAAAGACCATCACGGAGATGGGCCTAAAGCCTGTTGCTATCCCGGGAGCGGAAAGGACCGCCATAGGCGTGATCGGGAACCAGGGGTGGGTGGAGGACTCGCCGCTGCGGACCATAAAGGGTATCCTGGAAATAATCCATGTGACCAAACCCTATAAACTGGTGAGCAGGGACTTTCATCCGTCAGACTCAGTCGTAAGACTAGGCGGGGAGGTGAAGGCAGGAGGAAAGTCACCTTTTCTTATTATTGCTGGCCCCTGCGCGATCGAAAGCAGGCAGCAGATATTCAAGACAGCGCGGTTTCTCAAAAAGCTTGGGGTACCCGTATTGCGGGGCGGCGCATATAAACCGAGGACGAGCCCTCACAGTTTCCAGGGGCTGAGGGAAGAGGGGGTGGCTCTCCTTGCTGAAGTCAGGAAAGAAGTTGGTATCTCGGTGGTTACAGAGGTAATGAGTCCCGAACATGTTGCGATGGTCGCCGAAAAGGTCGACATGTTGCAGATCGGAGCCCGCAATATGCAGAACTTTGACCTCCTCAAGGAGGTCGGCAGGACGAGAAGGCCAGTAATACTGAAGCGGGGACTCTCAGCAACTCTCGAGGAATGGCTGGCCTCGGCAGAATATATACTTTTTGAAGGCAATCCCAACGTTGTCCTCTGCGAGCGGGGGATAAGGACTTTCGAGACCGCTACCCGAAATACCGCGGACCTCTCCGTTGTTCCCCTTGTTAAAGCCGCTTCTCATCTGCCGGTGATTTTTGACCCGAGTCACGCAACCGGAAACAGGAGTTTAGTATCTCCTCTGGCTCTAGCATCAGTTGTTGTAGGCGCTCATGGAGTAATGGTTGAGGTCCATCCCGACCCGGAACATGCCCTCTCGGACGGACCACAATCACTGCAGTTCAAGGATTTTGAGAGGCTGCAGAGACAGCTTAAGGCGATGGCACAATTTATAAAAATGCCATCGAAAGGACTATGATCCGTATTCCCTTGCACGTTCCAGTTCCTGCACCTTGCCGGTGAAGAGCTTATAATTTTCATCGGGATTTCCGTGAAGGAATATCCTGCTTCCGACACAGACGTAGTTAACTCCTATTTCAAAAAAGAGCTTTAGGTTATCGAGCGAAACCCCGCCATCGACCGCAATAGTCTTCGAAGAAAAGAGCTGCCGCGCTTTAGCGACCTTCTCGAGGACTTCGGGCTTGAAAGGACTACCGTAGCAGCCGGGGTCAACAGTAAGAAACAGTAAGGTATCGACGTTAACAGCTATATCCGTGAATTCACCCGTCCTTGTTTCCGGCTTGATCGCCATCCCCACGCGGAGTCCCCTTCCCCTTATCGTCTTGATGAGGTCACGATGGTCACCATCTGATTCATAATGGAAGATGACCATTTTGAGTCCTGGATGCATGATGCTCTTTGCCAGCACTAAAGGATCCTTCGCCATCAGATGAACCTCAAAGGACAGGGATGTTCTGAGCGTATTGAGCTTTTCGGCAGAAAAACTTTTCGTCTCCACGAACATTCCGTCCATGATATCTATCTGCACATAATCGGCAAATGATTCCGCCTGTTTTAACCGTACAAGAAAATCATCAAAGTTCTCCGCCAGGAGAGAGGGGACTATTTTCATCGCGATTCCTCCCCTAATCTTTTCCGGATAACTGTGACGCAGCTTCAGCGTCCAGCAAAAAGAGCAGATTTCCTTTCCGGGGCATAACCAGAGATGCCGGCAGTAAGTTATCTCTCTCTTCTATTACCGTTTTTACAATCGCTGCTTTATTCTTTCCGCTCACAAGGAAAATGACATTCTTTGCATCGTTTATCACCGGCAGCATCACCGTGATCCGATTATGCCGTTTTGCATCGAGCATTACTGCGGCTGCGAGGGCTCTTGTGCCCTTTAAAAGAGGACTCCCGGGGAATAGGGACGCTGTATGACCATCTTCTGTTCCAAAAAACATATTCAAATGTAGTCGAGCTACCCCGAACATGTTTCCGCCTCTGGGTTAGGAGGCAAGTTTCGCTCTGCGATTGACCGGCGCAGTGATAGCGGCCTGAGCCCTCCTGCCGTTGGACTTTCGTCTCCCACAGCGCTCTGTCCGTGTGGTT
>DMNE01000486.1:0-3012 GCA_003453735.1 Nitrospiraceae bacterium
TAGAGTACTCAGACGGTTTTGGGGACCGATCCAGTGGATGATCGAGGTCCATCAATAAGCTTATCAAGAGTTTATTGCACGCTGAGCGTCTTTAGAAAGGATGGATTAAGCAAAAAACTTGATTGTTACGATATCGAAAATCGCTATGAGGGGAATATCTCCTCTCATAGCGAGCTGACCAATTCCTACCATATCATTCATTGCTTTATTTAATTTATGAGAGCCTTCTTTGTCAATCTTCCGAAAAATGTCATGAAATGCTTTGCCGGTTATAATGTTCTCTGGCATCTCCTGGCGATTATCCTTACGTACATCATCGTAACCTCGGGCTTTGACTGGCTCTACTTTAAATCTTCCAGAAGCTCTCTTTTGCTATCTCTTTTTTTTCCGGCTGTCAGGCTTGGTAGTCGTCTGCCAATTATCGTGCCACTCGCCCTCTATGCCATTGGCAAAGTTAGGAAAACTTTGAAAGCCCTGAATACAGCCTATGCTTTAGGTCAAACAGCTATCATTGGCTTGCTCATTTCTTCCTTTTACAAAGCATTTACAGGAAGAGTTCATCCACCAAGATTGCTCTCACAGGGTACCACTGATATCAGCCAAGATTTTCGGTTTGGCTTTCTGCGTGGTGGAGTATTTTGGGGCTGGCCGTCTTCACACACGACTATTGCCTTCGCTATGGCCGTATCGCTATTGATGCTGTATCCAAAAAATAACATTACAAGATATATTGCAATTTCTTACGCACTCTATATCGGATTCGGAGTATCTATAAGCATTCATTGGTTTTCCGATGTCGTGGCTGGTGCTATTATCGGAACCGGCATTGGAGTTGTGGTGGGAAAACGTTTTCGTGAATATATCACGAAGCAGATCTGAAATTTTATTTGCGTGCCGACTCCGATGGTGCGGTCGGGTAGAATGTTGAAGACTTCCTTCCCCGAGCCTAAGTCTGCCGCATGAGCACATAGAAATGGCCTCGCCGCGTGCTCATTCCTACCGACTTGCGCGGGTTAAGCGCGTCCCTTCCCACAAAAAACGTACAGGGACACCTTCTCTTCAGTCGTTAACCTTGTAACCTAACTTTTCTATGCTCTCCCTGGAGATCTTCATAATATGCTCTTCCGTAAGTTTCGAATCATCGAAGTCAATCACGATCTTGCCGCTTTCAGTCTCGATGGAGTTGACACCGTCCATCTTGCCGATGAATCTTCGCAGAGCCATGGAACACTCGTCACAGAATTCTTTCTGGACATTTAAAGAGAGTTTCTTCATAAGGACCTCCTATCTACGCAAACATTGCGGCACAGTAAATTGATAATCATATTAGATATCACCTCCGGAACATATCATTTGCTGATATACTCTAGGTAAAAACGGAAATCCAAAACAAGGAGGTGCCTTATGGAATTGTACAGTGCTTTTGATCTCCGTTCAAGTAATGCATCTACACCTTGTCCAGCACGGTGAAGCAAAAAGCGAGAAGAAAGACCCTGTTGGGTTCAATCGAGAACCCGTCGCAGGAGCAGACGGAGATTTAGGCACTATGGTTCGCGAAATCATGACCGAATTTGCGAAGATAACCGGACTCTCGCCGGAGACCTCCCTTCCGAAGCGCTATCTGTGGACTGATGCCTATGCGGTCTGCAATTTCCTCGGGCTCTATCGTCAGACGGGTGAGGAGCACTACAAGCAGTTCACCCTGTTTCTGATCGACCAGGTGCATGCCACACTTGGCCGGCACCGTAGAGACGATCCCCGCACCGGCTGGATCAGCGGCCTAAATGAGGAGGAAGGAAGTAGACATCCCACAAAAGGGGGGCTGAGGATCGGGAAAGAGATGAACGAACGGAGACCGGAGGAGCCGTTTGATGAGCGCATGGAATGGGACCGGGACGGACAGTATTATCATTACTTGACGCAATGGATGCATGCCCTGGATTGTGCGTGCAGGGCTTTCGGCGATCCTACCTTTAACAGGTGGGCAATAGAGCTCGCAAAGACAGTCCATGCAAAGTTCACTTATCTGCCGTTGCGCGGAGGAGAGAAACGCCTGTGCTGGAAAATGAGTATAGATCTATCGTATCCACTCGTGTCGTCCATGGGTCATCACGATCCTCTTGACGGACTTATCACTTACAGTGAGCTCCAGAGGACTGCAGCGAAATATTCGGGGCGATCAGCCTTGCCGGATCTCAGCGCGGAGATTGCCGATATGTCCGTGCTTTGTCAGGGGAAAAACTGGACCACTGATGACCCCCTTGGCATTGGCGGTCTCTTGATCGGCGCTTACAAGCTCGCACAGTTAATTGTTGCAGACAGCTTCATACTACCCGACCTTCTCAAGGCTGTCTTGGATGATTCCCTGACTGGGTTGGCCTACTTTGCAAGAAGGTCCTCCCTCAAGCATCCCGCCCATTATCGTCTGGCCTTTCGGGAATTGGGATTATCGATCGGATTACAGGCTATTGTGAAACTTCAAGGATTGATTGAGCAACATCCAGGGGTCTTCAAGAAGAAGTATGATGTCCATTCGCGTATCCGAAGCCTCATGGAACAGAGCCATCTGAGTGAGATGATCAATACATTCTGGCTTGAACGCAAAAATAGGGAATCCGCCACCTGGACGGAGCATCGCAACATCAATATGGTGATGCTTGCTACCAGCCTGTCTCCCGATGGGTATTTGTCGCCTCTATGATGAGTAATCCCGCTGCATGAGTCTGGGCTATCACGTCCACCTGATACCCCTCGCCGCAGACATCTCACCAAGAATGTTAGTTTCCCAAAGTAACATCGATTTTCTTTCAGTTCGCCGCGGGCTCCCCAACTTATACATGGAAGGCAGCAGATAGATGGGAGCTAAAAGAAGGATCCAATAAAAAGAGTTATGGATATAAAATATTTATCTGATCTGGTGATATATTGAACAAAGAGCCTGAAGTGCATGTCATTGATTTGAATCAGGAATCCGGATAAACGCTTCCACGCGTCCCTTCATATATTTCACCG
>DMNE01000486.1:3068-7648 GCA_003453735.1 Nitrospiraceae bacterium
GTCCGGGACCCACACCGGCGTCAATTCCCCTGCTTTATATAAACGAGCAAGGGTGGTCGCATCCCGCCGATTTGTCTTAACGCGATCCCCTGGTTTCTTCGGAATAAGTAACGGAGCTACCACATCACATCTCTGACCAAGGGCAATCAACTGACGATAGACGTCGTAACCGCACGGCCCCGCTTCGTAGCAGAATGCTACGCTTTCCCCATTGGAGGCTACTTTCTTTACCAACTTCCTTAGTGCTTCTGCCTCGGTGCGTATCTCACCGTAGTAAATCGGCTCGCTTCGCCCTTCATGGGCTATCGCAACTGATGTCTTCTCCTTGTGCACGTCCAATCCTACATACTTCGTGGTATACTGATGCATAACCTGTCCTCCTTAATTGTGCTCTGAGCCTTTGGTTTTCCTGCCTTATAGCTTAACCCACGCACTTAAGGTTGGACAGGTTTAATACATTAGCGCGCCGAAGAAAGCTCGGCATATCTTGCAGGGTGAAAGACCCTGTCGGGCAAGACTTAGCCAGTCACCCGTACTGAGTGTTGCGCCTGTGGCGGAGTCAACAGGGAAGTTGGCGAACAAGACAGGTGAAGCGTACACAAGGAATCCTGCAGGCCGTAGGGGTGATCGCGCACCCTGAAGTGCTGGGACAGCTTCGAGATAAACTCGTTGCGGACGCCGAGGGGTTTAATGTTCACCGAAGGCAAAACAAGATCATCCATAAGTGGCTGGGATGGGAAGGTCGCCGGAGTCATCAGGCCGTGGCATGTAGGAAGAGATATGTCGTAGAACTCGGGAAGCCTCAGAGGTTCCTGATGACCGTAGGAATGGAAGCTAACGAGCTGACTGATCAACGGGTACGTAGTAGTCGCGTGCGACGAGGCGTTTGAAGAAAATCCAAGGGAAATCAGTCAAGGAAATGACTTCATGATGACAGTTAGTCAGGTAGGGAACCGAACCGATAATAAGGAAAGGGTACTGATGGCCGCTGAGGATTCTTATCAAGCAAAGTACTCAGCGTGAGGGAAAGCCTCACACAGGGGGAAGGACTTGACGGAAGTACGTAGCTCGCAAAGGAAACTTGCTCCGGACAATGTAGGATCGGATAAAGGCAAGCAAACCTCACTGCGGGGAATAGCAGAGAAAGCAAAAGCTGACAAGCAGTATCGGTTTCGGGACATTTACCGATGTCTAAATGTTGAATTTCTGATTGATTGCTATGGTTCCCTGAATAAGGATGCCGCCAGTGGTGTTGATGGGATGACATGGCAGAAGTATGCGGAGAATTTGGGTGCGAATGTTGAGGCATTGGTAGAGAGGCTGAAATCGAAACGTTATCGGGCAAAGCTGATTCGGAGGCATTACATTCCTAAAGGGGATGGCAAAGAGAGGCCGTTAGGTATACCAGTGATCGAGGACAAGCTTCTCCAAGCAGCCTGCGCCAGGATATTGACTGTGATTTATGAACAGGATTTTCTGGCCTTCAGTTATGGTTATCGTCCAGCATGTAGCGCGAAGGATGCGGTTGATGACCTCACCTCTTCGCTGCAATTTGGATGTTACGAGTATGTGGTGGAAGCTGATATTAAAGGCTTCTTCGATCATATAGATCATGACTGGCTGTTGAAGATGCTTCGTCAACGCATTGATGACCGGGCTTTTCTCAGTCTGATCCAGAAATGGCTGAAAGCTGGCATATTGGAGACTGATGGCAAAGTGGTATATCCTGACATCGGTTCTCCCCAAGGAGGCAGTGTTTCGCCAGTGCTGGCGAATATCTATCTTCACTATGCGCTTGACCGATGGTTTGAAAAGGTCGTGAAGCCTCACTGTCGTGGCGGAGCAGTAATGTGCCGCTACGCTGATGACTGGGTATGTGCCTTTCGCTTCCAGAGGGATGCGGATTGGTTTTACCAGGCATTACCAGTAAGGTTAGCGAAGTTCAAGTTGGAGGTGGCGTCGGAGAAGACACGTATTCTTTATTTCAGCCGATTTCATCCCAGCATGAAGCGTCGTTTTTCCTTTCTAGGATTTGAATTCTACTGGGAAGTGAATTGGCGAGGTATTCCCCGTGTCATGCGTCGCACCTCTCGCAAGAAACTTCAGGGAGCGTGCAGAAGGATCACGGAATGGATTAAGTCCAACCGGAATCTGCCTGGTAAGGAATTCTTTAACGGTTTGAATGCTCGGTTAAGAGGGCACTATAACTACTATGGGGTACGAGGAAATTCTGACTCAATCTATCGCTTTTTCAAATGGGCGGTTAACTGTGCATTTAAGTGGCTGAACCGGAGAGGCGGGAAGAGGAAGAGTTTCACCTGGGAGCAGTTCAATCAAATCCTGGCATGCGTAAACATAGCGAGACCCGCGATAACCGAAATCAACCGCCGAAGAGTTTTTGCTTGACGGTTATGTCTTGCGCGAAAGCGAGTACAACCGAAGAACCGGATGCGGGAATACTGCAAGTCCGGGACTGTGTGTGGGGTGCCGGGTAACCGGCATTCCTACCACGAATGTCTATAAACACTTCAGCCTTTCATCGGGATGTGACGATTGCCGATTGAACTGTGCAGGGAGCTGGGTCGAAGTGACGTATTAACTACATCGTAATCCGCACGTCAGCTAGATTAGGTCCTACATCCCCGATGGCATTCTCCTTGACCGACATGGTGGTGATGCGCTACTTTAAGAGTGTGTTTCGATAATCTGCGAGCCTGCATATTTCCTGAAAGGAGGATTTCATCGTGAAAATAGCATTTGTTATGCCCAGGAATTTCTCTGAAAAGGAAAAGAGTTATTACGATTACAAATTCTTTTCCAAATTCCTGTGCTCAAGAAAATATTACTCCTATATGCTTGCAATACCAGCCCTGATTTCTTTAACGCCTCATGGACACACCCTGAGGGTATTCGACGAAAACATAGAAGATATTGATTATGGGTGGAAACCTGACCTAGTCGGCATAAGCGTCAGGACGATGCACGCCAACCGGGCCTATGAGATATCGGAAACTTTTCGTAAGAGCGGTGCTAGGACAGTCCTGGGGGGTATACACCCTTCCATGTGCCCGGAAGAGGCGATTCTCTATTGCGACGCCGTCGTAATCGGCGAGGCCGAGAAGGTCTGGCAGAGACTCGTCGGAGACGCCCAACGAGGCGCTCTAAAGAGGACTTATAAGGCTGACGGGCTTGCAGATTTAGCTGCCGCTCAGCCTCCGGACAGGTCGCTCCTCGACAGTACGAAATATATTAATGATTTCGTGCAGACTAGCAAAGGCTGTCCCTTTCATTGCGAATTCTGTTCCGTCCACGCCTATGACGGGCAGACGATCAGGCATAAACCGGTCGAAAGGGTCATAGAGGAAATCATTTCCCTGAACCTCGCAAGCGGCCATTATAAAAGCAAGGGGAAAGCGATATTTTTCGCTGATGATAATATCATCACGGACATACCTTATTCCCGCAAGCTATTTGCGGCATTGAAACCACTGAACATCAAATGGGGCTGTCAGGCATCAATCAATCTTTCTCGGCATGAGGACCTGATGAAACTGATGAAGGAGGCCGGCTGCGGTTCTGTTTTTGTCGGCTTTGAATCCATTTCGGAGAAGAATTTGGCGGCGATGTCTAAAAACGTCAATATGAAGCACAACTACCTGGAGGCTATCGAGAGGATGCATTCACACGGCCTGCTGGTCCTCGGATCATTTATCGTGGGTTATGACTTCGACACGCGGGACTCTTTTGATGAATTGATCGCCTTTATCGAGGAGGCCCATATAATGGAGCCTGTGATTAACATTCTGACGCCGTTTCCGGGAACCAAGCTCTTTGAGCGGCTTGAAAAGGAAGGACGCGTCATTCATAAAGACTGGAGTAAGTATGACACAAAGAATGTCGTCTTCAGGCCTGCAAATTTGACCCCTGAAGAGTTGCTGGCGGGATTCGAAAAGGTGAACAGAAGCATCTACTCTTTTGAGTCGATCTATCGGAGGTTCAGATATTTCGGGGATCTCGGCTTCTGGATTCAGCAAAATGAAGCCGATCCGATAAAGTTTCACTACCGTCTCCTTTTTGCGCTCCGTATGGCCAGCCTGCTTTTTTCTTTCAACTGGGAACGATCTGTTTTCATCATTAAAGTAATGCCCTATATCTTCAGCAAGCGTTACAGAATCACAAAAATTCTGCAAATGCTGGCATATAATGATTATGCCTATAATTAAAAATGGCGGGGTCAGCGCTGTATTGCCACAGACTTCTCTCGAAAATCGTCTCTGTCGCAATGAGCTGAACTACGTTCAATCGGTGTTACAACCAGCCTAATACCTGCGATATTTATTGCAGTCGAGCGTGATATTCTACAATATGGAGTGAGTGAAATGTTGACACGTGCTAAATACCGAATGAAAGTCGCACCGCTGCTGATATAACTGTGCATGCGCATTTTAGGGAGAAAGCCAAAGGTGATAGGCCGTAGTTATTGATATGAAAATTAATATTTCTGTAACATTAATCCTACATTCCACTAGTTCTGGACTAATAATTTTGAATTTTGTAATGGCTCAAACTTGTCAACTATT
>DMNE01000480.1 GCA_003453735.1 Nitrospiraceae bacterium
ATTAATCACAGAATGAGGTGTACCCCCGCAAGTCAACACTATTGCCGAAAGCGATTTTGTGCTGATTTCGGAAGAAATCAGACAGAGCTATTAGCACAACTGCCTTCCAGAAAAAAGATGCCGAATGCCGATCTCAAAGAATTTGTTTCAGCCACAAATCTGCAAAATGGTGTCAGGACAAATATTCACGTTTTCCGTTTGAAATGTTGTCGGTGTGGGACATTCGTTATCCTTCATTACGAACTAACCAGGCTTAAATCGCGAGCGTGAGTTTCCATTAGTAACCGTCACTGGTCGAATCTGTCGCAACGAGGAGTACTGGGAATAACTCGCAACGGAGGGCGACCGCTAGGTTATGGGAGTATCTTTTTTTGGTACTGAGTTTCGACTACCGACAAACAAACGCGGTCGATAGGTTGCAACAGGAAGATTTACGGGAGAACTACGCAGAACTCAAGGGTCACTGGCATGCCTGATTCTCAGCACACCTGGCGGACCTACTTGTCAAGCTGAGATTACCTCAATTATTTTTTTGTTAATTGCACCTTTGTTCGCTCCGATGAAATCTCTTTGATATTGCTGATTAGTAAACGCCAATACATAGCCCGTAATCTCTCCGGTGAATTTCTGTTTTACTTTCTTCAATCTCACCGGCTGATAATAACTGGTCTGATGGTCAACTGGTTTTCGAAGGGAATAAAGACCAAATACTAGCCCACAGGCAACAGTGAAAGAGAGTGGTAGAGTAACTACATTTGGTATGGCACTCATGATTGAACTAGGTATGAATGATGCCAAGGAATCATGAACAGAAAGAACACAATTAAACTCACAAGGAGTTTACTCCCTAGCCCAACGGGCTTCCTTCCGGCTGTTTGTGCACAAATGGCAGTATGGGAGATGAGCTTTTAACGTAATCTCAGTACCGGCAAGAACCATAACCCTCGCTTTTTTCAAGTCTGTAGCTATAGCAGAAAGGCCAGTGCTACCCCCGCAGTTGCAGCATTTATTTGAAGGCAAAATGACTTGAACATTGCTTTCAAGATCGTGTGAAGTGGAATATACGGCCATGCTATCCTGCCATATTCATGTCTTCTCACGAACTATCTATCCGGCACGCTGCGTTATTGCCGCACGTATGTGACCGCCGAGTTAGATGACACACAAAATCTTCATTGCGATGAGTGTCGCCATCATGCGATTGATGGTCGAAATCGAGTATTCTGCTCGCAGCTGATTACAGCCCTATACTTATTAGAATTGGCAGCGTAGCCAGCCTGGGGGGACTCCTGCCTGATAAGCACGAAATTCTGCATCACTTTTTTGCATTTCCACCTCTTCCAATTTCCTTTTTAACGCCGTACACTTAAGTGCAGCTTGGTTGGTCTGTTGATCGCTGCCTCCGGTGCTTTTATTCCAGAACCTAGATGACTGTAACTCATCAGAGTAGTCACAATACTTTTTGACCATTTCCCGGGCCTTGTACATGGCATCATCTACGTCTTTCCCCAATCTACACCACTCCTGCTTATCAGAATTCGACTTCGGCTCTGGTAATGTAACGTTTTTGCCTTTATCATAAGATGGCCCGCTATCGCCTCTTCCATACTTCGTCAAATCTGAGTTACTGAAAATCTTCGGTTCATCTTCAGCAAAAACCACAATCGTTGATGTCATCAGAAGAAAAATCAAAGTTATGAATACAGTACTTTTCATTGGTCCCCCTCCTCTATAAAGCCTCAGGATCCGATATCCACCATTGGGATTTACGATATACCGTCAACATCTTCAAATAGACTGTAATAGATACCAACTGAAAAGGTTCTCACCCCACCAAGTGAGTTGAATTTTATAGAATGTGCGCCCAACTCAAACCCCTTATCGGTAACTAATTATAGTCTATGAAATTCTTGATATCATTAATGGATATAGCAAAATTAAGCCCCTCAGCAACATCCTTCGTAATTTTAAACGTATTAATTCCTATTACTTCACCCAACACATTTATTAAAGGACCTCCACTGTTTCCGTGATTTATCGCAGCGTCAGTTTGAATGTAAGTTATATTCAAATTCGGCAAGAAGCGTTTTGCACTCACAATTCCCCTCGTAACAGTGTTTTCGAGTCCGAATGGTGTACCTAAAGCCAAAACTGCTTCACCTTCTTGACACTTTTCGCTATCACCCATGATAAGAAAAGGATAAGTTTTCCCCTCCTCTATCTTTAATAATGCAATGTCTTTCCGCTCATCAATTCTAATTACCCTTGCCAAAACATCAAGACCATTAATAAATTTCACCCGTGCAGAGTTCTGAGCCATTACATGTGCATTGGTTATGACTAGTCCGTCTGAACTGACAATAAATCCAGAACCCTGAGCCTTTCCAGAAATAACGGTTACCACAGCAGCCTTTGCTTTTTGAAGCATTTTGGGAATGTCTCCACCATCCAGATTTGCACTCACTGTTTGCTGAGAAGTGTCAATATTTTGTTTTGCTTCATTAATCACTGCTTTTATTGTATTTCTTTGCTCTTCTGCGCTTCTTCTTTCTTTTTCCTTCTGAGCCATAGACTCTGCCAATAATTGCTGAACCTCAACCTGTGCTTCGGATTCTCTTACCATAGCCTCCTGTCGCTTCTTTGCTTCTGCCTCTTTCTCAGCCACTTTGCCGCTAAGTCCGACTTCACGAACCCTGTCTCCATCGTAAAAAATTCTTCCATTGAGTTCACTAAAGCCAACAAATTGTACATCTTTAATTCTTGCAACCAAAATGTCTTTCCATTGGTGCACCTTGACTTTAATATCGACTTTATACTTCCTATCCTCATTCACATATGTCATATATGTCTTAGCAAAGTCAGGTAACATAACAAAAAAACCGCTCATCGTACCCGAATTGCCTTTAACGGTCAAACAAAATAATCCGTCATGACAACTTTGAACAGCACCGCTTAATGACACACGGGTAAATGTTAGATCTTGATTTATATATTCCTGTGGCATCGAAAATAGACGTTCTACAGTGATAAAAGCAGGTTCATCGACTGGAAGAGCATTGCTGTTTGCGATTTTTGTGTTCGCTGTTCTTTTCTCTTCAATGCCTCTGACAATAGTATTTTTTTCAGCCAAACCTGAGGTATCTCTGCCAGCATCCTTCCAGATCGCAGTCCACAAATTAACAATTTCATTTACCAGGATGTTGTAAAAGGCGAGTATTTTCTTATCTTCGCTGGTGACATCATACTTGTATTTCTCATTAAAGTAATACTGATTGACCGTTGAATAATCGGGATCGTTCTTGTATCCGCCGTATGATACTAAAGCCTGCTTAAACAACATATCCTCATCACAACGGCTTGCTATAAGGGGATTATATTTTGAAAACATATATATTGTGATACCCGCCAACTGCCTTGCCATAAATTCATATCGCTTGGCATCCTTCTCTTTAGCTATTTCAACGATATCTTTGTAATAAGACGTGTAACCTTTTCTGTCTGATGGCGGTTCACCTTGGACATGGTTAATTTCGGTTGTAACTGAGTCGTGGTGTTGTCGAAGGATATCGCGTAACTCTGTAGGGGCTATCTTGATTGCGTCTCCTACTGCTTCTTTGTGAATGTTCTTATAGCAATCCCAAGTCGCAAAACTGTCGAGCGGTAAGAATAGACAAATGACAAGGACTATGCCCGCCAAGGATGGAAGTTCTCTGATCGATGTCTTTCTCATTGATTTCCAGTCTCCCCCTATAGACTTTCTTCCCACTATCTATATATCAAGACCAATACTGCTTTTGTCTTCATACACAACCTCCTATACTGGAGATGCTTCCCATTCTTAAGCTCTTAGATGTTCTTTTCGACATTTTTGTCCGAAAACTTTAATCTCCTGTTTGTGGATACCTTTATTTACAAATAGATAGCAGGTTCTTTGAAGTGCGCATATTACACCAGAAACTTATGAAGTTGTCCAGCTGTGGCTCGACGACGTTTATTCTCGCTCGTAATCAACACAGGTCGAGTTTCGTGCGGCGTTTAGTTCCGCCAGAAATCCTCGCATAGATCCACAGTTAGGCTGCTCGGCGTCCTGGATGAAAGTTTGACGAGTGAGTCATTATTAGCTGGAGGAAAGAGGTAGTTTTGAGAAGAACTGGTCAGTGTGGACTATAGGGAGTACTTCTCGCCGAGTGAGTCATCTAGACTTTGCTAACACAGATGGCATCAATAGCCTAAGAGGTGTTTGTTTCGGTCGTAATCTGTTAGTGAAAGCGCGGTGTTTAGACATAATGTATTAACCTGTC
>DMNE01000335.1 GCA_003453735.1 Nitrospiraceae bacterium
TCTCGACCAGCTTGCCGTCGCGCCGCATGCAGAGGATGACGGAGAAGGCGCCGATATTCATGAAGGAATAGATGAAAAGATAGTTCATCATGCTTGCAAGCCCCTCGCTTCCGCCGACAATGATGCCGATGAGGGCATATCCAGCATGGGCAATGGATGAGTACGCAAGCATCCTCTTTATATTCGTCTGTGAGAGGGCGAGGATGTTTCCCACTGCCATGGTGAGGATAGCAACAGGTATAAATATCGCTGTCCAGTCCACGCGAAGGCCTGCAAAGGCAATGAAGAATATCCTTCCCAAAGCCGCGAACCCTGCCGCCTTCGGCCCTACAGACATAAAGGCGGTTACGGATGTTGGCGCACCCTCATACACGTCAGGGGCCCACATATGAAACGGTGCAGCAGCTATCTTAAAGCCAAACGCCGAGATAAAGAGTATCATCGAGAGCATGAGAGCGGGGTTTGTCGTGATCCCGTGAGTTGTGAGGTAGCGTGCAATTCCCCTTAGGTTCGTTGTTCCCGAAAGCCCGTAGATCATCGCTGTGCCGTACAGGAGAAGAGCTGAGGCAAAAGCGCCCAGGAGGAAATACTTTAGGGCAGCTTCGTTTGACTTTATATCATGCCGGAGAAAACCCGCTAGGACGTATACGCTTAAAGCCATGAGTTCAAGCCCGAGGTACAGGACGATGATGTCACCGGCCGACGCCATGATCATCATGCCGAGGGTCGCAAAGAGCATGAGGGTATAATATTCACCGAAACTGATCTTCTCGACCTCGATATACTTGATGGAGATGAGCGTTGACAACACCAAATTGATAAGAAAAATGAACTTAAAAAAGAGACTGTAGCTATCTGCCAGGTACATACCTGAGAATGTCTCTCCAGATGTGCCTATAGCTGCATATGCGACCACTGCAGCCGTGAAGATGCTCAGGATCGCGACAATCTCCTTCCTCTTGAGAGCAAGATCCAGAATCAACACAACCAATGTTAAACAGACCATGATGATCTCGGGCATCATCGGTTTGATATCAGGCATCTGCATAATAACCTCCGCTACGTGTGGAATAAAAAAAACGACGCCAAATACCGTGCAAAGCGAATCTTCAAGCTATGGATTTCGCATCACGGTCTCGATGACCCTGTGGGCCATTTCCGGGCCCGCCGGCATATTCATACGGTCAAGGAGATGCTGCACCGAAACATGAATGAAACTCAGAAAGGTATCGGGATAAATACCAATCCAGAAAATAAGGAGCACCATGGGCAGAAGCGTGATGATCTCCCGCATATCCATATCCTGCAACCCGATGACCTTCTCATTGGTCTCCATGAAAAATACCCGCTGGTATAACCAGAGCATGTATGCCGCGCCGATAATGATGCCCGTGGCTGCAAGAACACCTGCCCATCGTTTTGCGGTAAACCCGCCCAGAACGATCAGAAACTCGCCGATGAAACCGTTCAGGCCCGGCAGGCCTATGGACGCCAGGGTGAATAGCATGAAGAATGCTGCATAGACCGGGAGGACCGTTGCAAGGCCTCCATAGTCTTTAATCTTCCTGGAATGAGTTCTCTCATATATGATTCCGACAGAAAGGAACAGTCCGCCGGTTATGATACCGTGATTGACCATCTGGAGTATGCCGCCCTCGAGGCCTTGCACGTTCAAGGCAAAGATACCCAGAGTCACAAACCCCATATGGCTAACTGAGCTATAAGCGATGAGGCGCTTCAAGTCCGTCTGCGCAAGGCAGACTACAGCACCGTAGATTATGGCAATAACCGAGAGGACCATCATGGGAATCGTCATAGCCTTTGCCGCATCGGGAAAGAGGGGAATGCTGAACCTGAGAAAACCATATGCCCCCATCTTGATGAGAACCGCTGCGAGGACTACGCTTCCCGCGGTCGGAGCCTCGGTGTGTGCATCGGGGAGCCACGTGTGAAAGGGGAACATGGGGACCTTTACCGCGAAGGCCGCGAAGAATGCCCAGAACAGCCAGAACTGGATATGGTACGGGTAGGCATGTGTCGTGAGTGACAGGATATCGAAGGTCTTCCCTGCGGAGAAATATAGTACGATAATGCCCACCAGCATGAGGACGCTCCCGACAAGGGTGTAGAGGAAGAATTTTATGGCGGCGTACACCCTGTTCGGTCCTCCCCAAACACCGATGAGAAGAAACATGGGTATGAGCATTGCCTCCCAGAACAGATAGAAGAGGAAGAAATCGAGGGAAGAGAAGACTCCGATCATGGCTCCCTCCAAGACAAGGAGAGCGATGTAGAATTCTTTGACCTTGGTTTTTACGGAGTTCCACGAAATCGTGATGCAGAGGATCGTCACGAGGGTGCTGAGGAGAACGAAGAGGACGCTGATGCCGTCTATTCCCACATAGTAGGTGATGCCCCATGATGGTATCCATTGATACTTTTCCACGAACTGCATGAAATGCGTTGTCTTATCGAACCCCGTAAACAGCGGCAAGGAAAGGAGGAATACAGCGATGCTGACGAAAAGAGCGGTCCATTTTATGAGCAGCTCCTGAGTCCTGCTTACGAAAAGGAGCATCGCAGCGCCGATCAGCGGAACAAATATCAGTGCACTGAGAGCGGGATAGGCAAGGCCGTTCGTTAACGTCTCCATAGAGCTCCTTTCATGGAAAAATCGTTCTGCGTAAAGCGTAATACGCTGATGGATAGTTTCTGTCCGTAGTGCTCATTCTCATCATGCATTGTCCGTCGTGTTTTACCACAGCAAGGCTATCGCAATAGCGACAAACACGCCTATGGCTATGATCGTCGCGTATTGATGCACCACCCCCGTCTGAACCTTCCTTAATTTTTCAGAGAATCTGCCGATAGAGGCCGGCAGTCCATTTACAATGCCTTCGATGATCTTCCCATCAGTGACGCCTACGATAAGGCTATTGGCTATCCAGAGGGTCGGCCTCACGATGATATGGTTATAAAGTTCATCCACGTAATATTTGTTCCACAGGACTTTATAGGGCCAGGCAAATATCTGGCCAAGCCTCCGGGGAAGGTCCGTTTTCCTGAGGTAGAGGAACATTGCAGCACCTATTCCTGCGAGCCCCATGAGTATGGAAAGGGCCATAATGGCGGTTTCCTGAGCAGGAGTCCCCTCACCCTTTGCATGCCCGACAACAGGGGCGAGGAACTCCCCAAATGCATCAGGGGAAAGGCCGATTTTTTCGGCTATCAGCGGCGAAACACCGATATATCCAGCCGCCACGGCTCCCCCTGCCAGTAAGACGAGAGGAATTATCATAACTTTCGGAGATTCATGAAGATGGTGCTCCTGCTCATGGGTGCCCCTGAATTCTCCGTGGAATGCCAGGTATATGATCCTGAAGGAATAAAATGCGGTAAGAAGTGCTGTGAGCGCCCCAATGAGAAAGAGGATCTGACCCAGGGGGCCAGAGGAGTAAGCCCTCCAGAGAATCTCGTCCTTGCTGAAGAAGCCTGCAAAACCCGGGATGCCTGATATGCTCAGGGAGGCAAGGAGGAACGTCCAGTACGTCCATGGCAGGTATTTCTTCAGCCCGCCCATCTTCTGGATATCCAGTTCTCCTGCCATGGCATGCATGACACTGCCGGCACCGAGGAATAGAAGAGCCTTAAAAAAAGCATGGGTAAAGAGATGGAATATCCCTGCGCTGTATGCCCCGACACCACAGGCGAGGAACATATATCCGAGCTGACTTACCGTCGAGTACGCGATTATCCTCTTGATATCGTTTTGGACCAGGGCTATGGTCCCCGCAAAGAGCGCTGTTACCGCGCCGACCACCGCAACCACATTCATGGCAACGGGGGAGAGATTGAAAATGGGATTGCAGCGGGCAACCATGAATACTCCAGCAGTGACCATGGTTGCAGCATGGATCAGAGCACTGACCGGTGTGGGGCCTTCCATGGCATCGGGCAGCCAGACGTGCAGCGGTATCTGGGCGGATTTGCCGGCAGCGCCACAGAAGAGCAAGAGCGCGATAAGGGTGACGAGATTCACCTCCAGCCCGAGGAATGATACGGTCTGACCGGCCAAACTGCCTACAGCGGCGAAGACCGGGACGTAGTGCAGCGTGCCGACGGCGAGAAAAATCATGATCACGCCGATGCCAAACCCGAAGTCACCGAACCTATTGACGATGAACGCCTTTTTCCCGGCATCCGACGCTGATTTTTTCTGATACCAGAAGCCGATGAGGAAATAAGAACAGAGGCCGACGGCTTCCCACCCAAAGTAGAGCTGGAGGAAATTGTTTGCCATAACGAGCATGAGCATGGAGAAGGTGAAAAGGCTCAGGTAAGCGAAGAACCGGTAATAGCCTTTATCACCATGCATGTATCCGATGGAATAGATATGCACGAGGGAGCTGACCGTGGTTACCACAATAAGCATCACCGCCGTGAGTTGGTCTACGAGGAAGCCTACCGATACCCTGAACCCTCCGGAGATTATCCATGTGTAAAGGTCTTCGTTGACGATCTTCCCGTTCATAACCGTTGAGACGGTCATGAGGGATATCGCCCAAGAAGCGAGAACGGCAAGCGTTGACACCCAATGGGCCTTGTCCTTTACAAAATTCCTGCCGAAGATGATGTTGATAAAGAATGCCGCAAGGGGAAGAAACGGTATTAAGAGATAATTATCCATAGCTTACTCCAGTGCGTACTGTTGCGTTTTTAGTGTGAATTTCTATCACCCCTTCATCTCGTTCACTTCATCCACATTAGTCGTCGCCTTGTTTCTAAACAGGGCGATGATGATCGCGAGCCCTATGGCTGCCTCTGCCGCTGCCACGGCTATAATAAAGAACACCAGGATCTGGCCCCTCATGTCATTCAGCTGACGGCTGAAAGAAACGAGGCTAATGTTCGCTGCGTTTAACATAAGCTCTATGGACATGAACATGATGATGATGTTCCTTCTTGTGAGGAAGCCTGCGACGCCTATAGCGAATATCGTGGCACTGAGCCAGAGATACCAATGTAAAGGAACCATCGTCAACTCCTTAATCTTTTCTTTGCAAGCACGATCGCCCCTATGAGTGCAACGAGGAGCAATAGGGAAACGATCTCAAAGGGGTAGAGGTAGTCTGTGTAGAGTATCCGTCCGAGCACCTTCGTGTTCGTCTCTGCCTCCATGAGTTCAGGAGTGAAAGCGCCCTTGGGACCAAGAACAAATGTCCGCAGAGAAAAAATTGTTACCATGAATAATGCCAGGGCTGTAGACAATGCCAATGGCCAGGGTCCCACAAACCTCTCCACCATAAGCGTTTCCCTCAGATTCAGGAGCAAGACCACAAAGAGAAACAGGACAAGAATGGCTCCTGCGTACACCATGATCTGGATGGCCGCGAGAAACTCGGCGCCTAAGGTGAGGTACAGACCCGCGATATGGAAAAACATGAGCAGCATGAAGAGCACACTGTGCACGGGATTTCTTGTCGTGATAACAAAGAGAGAGAGAATGATTATTACGCCTGCGAGATAGGCAAAGAGTAATTCAGCGGTCATAGGGTCTCCTTCCGCCTCTTGAATACCGCCTGGTNNGGGGTGCCAGAACTTTTTGAAATACTCCTGGTCCTTTTCCCAGCCCATATACTTGTCATAATTACTCAGGAGTTTTTCCTTTGTCATATAAAGGTCCTCTTTGGAATATGCGGAGTATTCGTAGTGTTCTGTAAGGGCAATCGCAGCATAGGGACAAGCCTCCACACAGAATGCGCAATAGATGCACCTTAGGACCTCGATCTCGTATCTCTCGACGACCTTTGTGTGGTCAGGGCTGTCAATGGTATAGATATGGATACACTGCGAAGGGCATATCGCCGCACAGAGCCCGCATCCGACACACCGTGCCTCACCGGTCTGCTGGTCTCTCATAAGCGCATGCAGTCCCCTGAACCCCGGCATGGCAGGCCGCTGTTCCTTAGGATACTGTCTCGTCACCGCATGGGTGAACATGGTCTTCACGGTCAATGCCATTCCCTGGATAATCTCTGTCATAAATACGGTTTTTATGATCTTTCTGATTTTCACGCGAGCACCTTGTAAATTCCTGTTATGACGATGTTCAGCAATGCAAGGGGTATGAGTACCTTCCAGCCGAGCCCCATCAGGTGGTCATACCGNNGACGAACCAACCGAAGGGCAGATAGGGTATCGGGAACGGACCGTTCCATCCGCCGAGGAAGCAAATCGTTCCGAGACAGGCCATGATGATCATGCCGAGGTACTCTGAAACAAAAAAGAGTGCGAACCTCATTCCGCTGTATTCGACAAAATATCCGGCCACGAGTTCGCTCTCAGCCTCGGGCAGGTCAAAGGGCGACCTGTTCGTTTCCGCGATTGCAGAGACGACGAACACAAAGCAGCCCAAGAACTGCGGCAACAGAAACATGCCGAAGGGATAGTGTTCCTGTGCTCTTACAATGTCCGTGAGGTTCAGGGAACCGGAGAGCATCATAACACCTACGAGACTCAGTCCTAGGGCAATTTCATAACTGACGACCTGGGCTGAGGACCTGAGACCGCCCAGGAATGAATATTTGGAGTTAGATGCCCATCCTGCCATGATTATGCCGTAGGAGCCTAAAGATGACATGGCGAGGATGAAGAGGAGGCCGATATTTATATTCGATATCACAAAGGGTCCGTTGGCTCCTTGAAAAAAGGGTATTACCGCCACTGATGACATAGCCGCGAAGACGGCTATCACTGGCGCGATAAAGAAAATCGGTTTGTCAGACTGAGCAGGGATGATATCCTCTTTGAAGAATAACTTGACGAAATCCGCTAAGGGCTGGAGCAGACCATGAAATCCGACATGCATCGGACCGAGCCTCGCCTGCATGTGACCGATGACCTTCCGCTCAAAATAGGTGGCGTAGGCGACGTGCAGCATCACCGCCCCAATTACGACTACGATCTTAAGCAGCAGGAGAGCAACGCTGACAAGAGCAGTAAATTCTAAGAATTTCATTGGTTCCCGCCGACAGGAAGTTCCATATTTTTATTGTGAAGGCGGGGTGTTTCCATTACCGGTCACAGTCTCCAAGGACTATGTCAATGGTTCCGATGTTGGCGATGAGGTCGGCAACAAGAGCGCCTTCACTTAATCTCGGAATGGCTGCGACATGGACAAAGGAAGGTGCCCGCAGCCTCATTCGGTAAGGTTTTCCGGTTCCGTCGCTCACGAAGTAGAATCCGAGTTCACCCTTGGGGGTTTCGGTTGCCACGTATACTTCCCCTTCAGGTGCAGCTATGGGACCCTTTGTTATGAGGATAAAATGGTGTATCATTGATTCCATATTCTGCAAAACCTTGTCTTTGGGCGGAAGGGTGAATTTCGGCGCATCGGGTGTCATGATCGGGCCTCTCGGCAGCTGTTCGATACACTGCCTGATAATCCTGTTGGACTGCCTCAGTTCTTCCATCCGGCAGCGGTACCGGTCATAGACATCCCCTACCTTACCAACAGGGACGTCAAACTCCACTTTGGCATAGGCATCGTAGGGTGCAAATTTTCTCACATCATACGGTACACCTGAACCTCTCAGAGTCGGGCCGGTGAATCCCCAGTTGACAGCTTCATCAGGTTCAATCACCCCTATGCCCTTCGTTCTCTTAAGCCATATCCTGTTCTGGTCAATGAGTGTTTCATACTCCTCTATCCGTTTGGGAAACTCCTCGGTAAATTGGTAAAGGCCGTCGAGAAACTGCTGCGAGACATCGTTCCTGACCCCCCCTATTCTCGGGTAGGTCGTTGTCAGACGTGCACCACAGAGCATCTCGAAGAGATCCATGAGCGCCTCCCTCTCTCTGAAAGAGTAGAGAAAGACGGTCATCGCCCCTATGTCCAGGGCATGGGTGCCGAGCCAGATGATATGGCTGCTTATCCTTGACATCTCGGCTGTCATAGTCCGTATATATTTAGCCCTTTCAGGGGGCGTGATGCCGAACAATTTCTCAACGGCAACACAGTAGCCAATATTGTTTGCATTGCTCGATATGTAATCGAGTCTGTCGGTGAGCGGTAATGCCTGTAGATACGTCTTATGTTCTGCAAGTTTTTCCGTGCCCCGGTGCAGATAACCGACAGAGGGGGTGCACCGAACGATTGTCTCACCGTCTAGCTCGAGGGTAAGTCGCAAAACCCCGTGGGTTGCAGGATGCTGCGGTCCCATGTTTATGGTCAATTCCTTGTGGAGCAGTTCTTTTTCCATGGTTACCGTGTCTCGAATGTCCTGTTTCTTTCCGCCAGGGCGATAACCTCTTTAAAGCCCTTCCATTCCTTGTCCCCGAGGTCGCTCTTTAGGGGGTAATTTTTTCTCAGCGGATGGCCTTCCCAGTCCTCAGGCATCAGCACCCTTCTCAGATCGGGATGCCCGACGAAGGTAATTCCGAACATGTCATAACATTCCCTCTCGTGCCAGTTTGCACCGTCCCAGATGGCAACAACACTCTCTATGGATGGGTCATCCTCCGGGACCTCTGCCCTGACCCTGAGAGCGTTCCTGTGCCGTATGGAATAGAGGTGGTAAACCACTTCGAATCTCGGCTCCTTTTTCCCGAAGTAATCGACTCCGCAGAGGTCTTGCAGATGGCTGAAACAGATTTCCTCGGTATCGTGGAGAAACTCCAGCATCTCTTTAACCCTGTCCCTCCTCACGATTACGGACATCTGTCCGCGGAATTCCCTCACCTCTCTCACTTCTTCGGGAAACCGTTCCCGTATCGCCTCTACTATTGCTGTTACTTCCATCTCTAGTATCCCCTTTGGCAGCGGTCGGGTCTGTCTGTGTTGACGTCTCTTTGCCCACCATGAACTCTTTTCATCTCCATCTGCTCCACCTGAAGTGTTCCTTCCTGATTTTTTCCTGAAGCTTTAAGATCCCCTCCATGAATGCCTCGGGTCTCGGGGGACACCCGGGTATGTAAACGTCGACGGGCAAAAATGCATCGGCCCCCTGCACGGTGCTATAGGTGTTATAAATGTTTCCGGTACTGGCACAACTTCCCATGGCAATGACATATCGCGGTTCGGGCATCTGGTCGTAAACCCTGCGCACGATAGGCGCCATCTTCTTTGTTATGGTCCCTGCCACGATTACGACGTCAGCCTGCCGCGGGGAACCCCGGAAAATTATTCCGAATCTGTCGAGGTCGTAGTGTGACGCTCCCGTTGACATCATCTCGATGGCACAGCATGCCAACCCAAAGGTCATCGGCCAGAAGGATGAGACCCTTCCCCAGTTCACGAGCTTGTCTATGCCTGCAATTATCGTGTTTCCCCCGGGGATAATCTTTACCCCCTCTTCTAGTTCAACCACTCCAGTCAGGCCTTCTAAGAGCATCTGCTTTCACCTTCCTTCCTGAATGCAAGATGAGCCAATAGTGAAATCTGCAGAGAGCTTTTTCTCTGGCACGTACCTGTCATGAAGCCCCCGTTCTGCTCTCACTTAGTCCCATTTGAATGCTTCTTTTTTCCAAGCATAAAGATATCCGACGAAGAGTATTGCTATGAATATCATCATTTCGATGAACGCATAAAGACCGATCCGGTCGAAGACGATTGCCCAGGGATAGAGGAATACCGCTTCAACATCGAACACGACAAAGAGCATAGCGATCACATAAAACTTTACGGAGAAACGATACCGCGGCTCTCCGACCGGCTCGTTACCCGACTCATAGGGAACGAGTTTCTCGGGATATGGTCTCCTGATTCTCGCCAGAGATCCCATGAGCAAGGAGCCCATGCCAAAGAGCACGGCAATCACCATGACGATGATTATAGACAGATATTCTCTCGGAATGATTGGCCCCGACATAAAAGTGCATTTATTTATACACGAAACAAGAGAAGCTGTCAACTTAGAAATTGACAGGGTTCGGGACAAAAAAATAGTCAAACGTGAAGGAGGCACCCTACGGACGAGTCGCTAGAGGCTTTATCAGCACTTGGTATGAAAAATTTCCTCTAGTCTTGTGATAGAATACTGCGATGATGAGGAAATCTGTGAACTCCATCGCCGTTAAGCTCATTATAGCAGTCTGCGCTCTTATGGCTCTCGGCAGCATCATCTTTGGGTACATCTTTATCCGGTATGAAGAGNNATGAACGCTTCCTCCACTGCAGACCTTGTGAAGAGGGCGTTGTATTACGATATGCTCACGGGTCACCAGGAGGCGATAGAACAGACGATCACGGGTATCGGCTCGGGATCGGAGATCGAGGGGATATCGATATTCGATAAAAAGGGCAGGGTCGTTTATTCGTCGCATAAAGACGAGGTCGGAAAGATTGTCACAATGGAAAACGCGACCTGTCAAATCTGCCACAAGCGAAAGGAAAAGCCCCTCGAATCGGTTCCGGAGCAGTATACCTGGAGAATTGCGTCAGGCAACCCGAACACGAAGATACTCACCCTTGTAATGCCTCTTGGGAACGAGCCATCA
>DMNE01000533.1 GCA_003453735.1 Nitrospiraceae bacterium
CCGCGTCAGCGGCTTAGTTCAAGGCATCTTATGGGTTGCAACCCATAAGATGCCTAAATTGGGCACGTCCGGGACTGTGGGGGGAGCAGCGGGCGACCGCTGCTCCCCCCCGGACAATAAGTCGTGCCTCCAAGGGTGTCGATTTCTTCTGGCGGTACACCTCGTCAGACGACGACTGGATCACCGTTCACTTCTTCCTGAAAGTCGCACCGTTTGGACGACGTTCAAAAATGTGTGTTTCTTCTGGCATTTGTGATGTGTAATTGATTTCATATGTAAGAATTACACTGTTTTCTGGTCGTCATCCTATATCGATGATATACTATCAATAAGATGATCCGCTTTGTCTGCGCAAAAATGACAGGCAGGAGGTACATCATGGTCAAAGTAGCTTTGTTTGTTCGATTAGAAGCAAAGCCCGGCAAAGAGAAAGAGGTGGAGAGCTTTTTGCTCAACGGGCTTCCCCTCGTTCAGGAAGAACCTGCGACAACGCCTTGGCACCCAGATAGGCATCAACTTCTAGCCCACAGCAGTGGAGTGACCGGACGCTATGGTCGAATCCACGAAAGGAGAACTATGGATCCAGCATATCTTTCCGCACTTGCGGCATTGGCCGGATCTGCGACCGGCGGCCTCACATCTTTGGTAGCATCGTTGCTGATGCAGCGCGCGCAGTTCGACGCCCAGCAGCTCGTGACTTATACCGGCAGACGAGGAGAGTTATACAAGGAATTCATCGAGGAGGCGTCGAAAACTTTTGCGGACGCCATTGAACACGATACGATGGATGTATCGAAACTCGTCCACCTCTACGCCCTCGTCAGCCGGATGCGCGTCTTGTCGTCGCCGAAAGTCATCGACGAGGCGGACAGGGTCATCAGAAGGATCACCGAAACGTACCTGGGCAAGAACAAGTCGCTTCGCGATTTAGTAGTAGCGCACGATCAGAATACAGACATACTAGACCCTTTGCGCAATTTCAGCAATGCGTGCCACGACGAATTGAGATCAAGCGGAGGGGGTCGGACCAAGAAAAGTATTTGATGTTATGGGTAAACGGCAAAAGAAGAGTCCAATTTTCGCCTTAGAGTCGTATTTTTTCACCCCCAAATAAAATTATTGCAGTATCTGGCAAGAGAAGACGGACTGGAAATGAGCGTCGCCTCTTTGATCAAAGCGCTGGAGGGAATCAGAGAAGTGTTCCTGGTGTACCCGGATAATACGGCGATTAGAAAACTGGAAGACCAACCGCCTCTTCAGATGCAATTACTCAATAAATTCGGTCTCCTTAACTCCCCCTGATATGTTCTGATGGTTTACACTTTGTGGCTTGATAATAAAGGCTCCGGAGGGAATAGACTGAAAGTCGAGATCATGGGTTATCAGAATGATAAAGTTCAAGGTTGGTGATAATGCTCAAACCGCATGCACTGACTGATTTGCGGTTTTATCTTTTTGACTTTCCTTGCCTGCGCTTTCGCACTCTCTTTTTTTTCTTTTTGCCCGTGGATCCGGCGCCTACCGAAGGAGGAGTGATAAGCTCCGGCCCATCACCATACTGCATAATGACTTTTTGACGCAATTTTTCACGCTCCGCCGGGGGGACCCCAAATGCTGACACAGAGTAATCCCAATCGCGCTTCCGAATTAAGTCACGATCCAGTTTGCCCGAGCATTCATTGCAAAGCCCCAGATCATTAAGACGATGAAATTCCTCACAGCCCTGGCATTCCCCTTCACTGTCGCCGCATCCAAGCACCTCATCTTCAAAATAAAATGTATCATCAAGATCAACAGCGAGCGTGGCCGCAGTAAGTTGGCTTTGGCCTAATTCAGTCAATAACACATCGTCGATAGAGCACCGCCCGCATTTAGGACAATGTATCTCATTTTCAAAGTGAGGTCTACCGGTTTCTTCTGACACGCTGACATTCCCGACATCATAATCAAAAATGTCGCCGCATTTCCTGCATTCAAAGTTTATTTGCGTTGATACGTCCTCCCCGTCCCTTTTGGGACCGTCAATTTTGTTTCTAAACATTTTGTAATGCCTCTTCAGCCGCTCTATATACGAGACGTCCCTAAGCAATACGTTTCTGACGAGTTCTAGGATGGCCGGAGCATGTTTTGATTGAGGACTGCCGACATTAAGAGACGGCCCTTTCAGTTCTGCGACAGTAAAAGGATCTTCTTCACTCACCCAGGCGGCATAAAACGAGGGCGACTCCCACCCGTAGGTCACAACAGCTTCGAGCTTCTCGCTGAGTGAAGACATGACATAGAAAAATACTCTGCGACAATCACACCCCGGTTCGTCGCAATACATTTCAAGAAATGAGTATTCGGCAGCCGGAAGTTCAAACCCCGAATCAGGCAAAACAGTAATGGTCCTGTTTTCCCTTTCGGCTATATCAGGAAAAAGGTCATGGAATAATATGAACGGCATTTAGTCTCTCCATTGTATCGCCGCGCATGGTCTCTGACACGAAAACCTTGCGTGTCGCCATTTTTATTACTATTTTCATTAAATATTTTAACAGAGAATGAAGGGTAATTTAAATCATATTTCTGGTGCAGCGATACACCAGGTGAAGAAGCGCATGGAAGGCGAACGGGCTGAAAATTGTGGGTAGGGGAATTTGAATATCGATAAGCAAATGACATAATTTTCCTGGAAAGGTCACTATAGTCGCCCCATATACTCTAGAAATACCGCAGGAGCAGCTTCTTTCAGTAATCTTCGCTGCTCGACCATTCCCTCATGGTCGCCTCGCTCACGCGCCTTTTCTGCTCGCCTTAGGGTTTGATAAACCAGTGATGACCATCCATGGTTGCTGTCATGCGGCGTATCGACTTCGACAGCCACGAGAGGCAGAACCCTCCTGAGCCATCCATATACGGCGGCCAAATAAATATCTTCTTCAGCGACGGCGGCCACCAATTCTTTATCATCTATCTCTTCCAGTCGCACCTCCCACGGTGACACCAATAATGCCTTTGTGTATGTAGCCCTTGCCTCGCCCTTCCTGCCCTGTCTCCACAGGCAATTGCCGAGGCAAACGAGTGTTCTCCCGTCGGCAGAGTGCCTTTCGATAAACCGTCTATATGCCTGTTCAGCCTTTCCATAGTCCTCTATTTCTAGATAAAGGGCGCCTAAGTACAGGTCTACCGGGATGTGAAGGCTGTCGCCGTCTTCCAATAGCACAATTCCACGCTTGATGAGCGCCGTCCTAAACGCCCCGCCCCATTGTCCGAAGGTGTATGATCTAACTCTTTCCCATAAAAATATGACGGCATTATCTTTTGGAAGGCCCTCTATTTCCGCTAGTGCATTATCCCATTCCACAGCCATTCTGAGACCAGTAGATGCATCGGGGTGCCCTTCCCATTTGGAAAGGACATCCTCAAAGATAATCACGGCCTTTTTGAAGTCGAGGTTCGCAAGGGCGCAGAAGCCTTCTCCAGTCTTGACCCGTTCCCATCCGAAGAGGTCTAGTTGAAGTCCTTCATCCATTACTTTTAAACATCTTCCGTTTATTTACCGGATCATCGTCGGTCAAAATAATAACAAAAAAACAGAACATAATGGGATTATTATAATCTGCGCCCGGGAAAGTTTGCAGCCTCTGCTGACCGCACTGCTTTGGCGGATAAAATTGTGCCTATTTCCTCTGCTCGCAGTGAATGTTTCGCCCAGAACTTTTCGCGGAAAAAAATTGTGTGCTGGTATCCTCGTGATCAAATATTTCATCGCCTATACGTAAAGATATGGTGTAATTTCGGTAAGCCTGCGTTTCACTGGTGGCCGGAAGGGGAAATATCACGACCGTTGATGGCGCATCAATTGCAGACTCTCCTGTGGAATGGCAATCCTGATAAGACGGCCGTTTCCCCTGATTGGAAGAAGATTTCCGTAGCATCGTAATTTTTTACTGCACACACTGAATTCCTTTCTGTATACTGTGCGGTATGAGATATTGTGGCCGCGAGTTTACGGATGAAGAGATAAAGCTGATACAGCATCTCATCGTCAGCATCCCTGGCATCAACCGGAAAAAACTCTCCCAAAGATTCTGCGAAGAAGTGAGCTGGAGAAAGCCCGACGGAGGTCTCAAGGAGATGAGTTGTCGGGTGGCGTTTCTGAAAATGCAGAAGGATGGACATATCCGTTTGCCAGCCCCTCGAAGAGTTCTCTGCAAACCTGCCCCGAAAAGGACCTTATTTGCCGAGCCGCAGCCTGTGATCCAGAAGAAGGCCGGAGCCTATGAACTGCAAGTGGAGATCGTGAGGAAAAGCGACAGCGCCTTATGGAATGAATATATAGACCGGTATCACTATCTGGGATATACACCGCTGTCGGGTGCTCAGCTTCGTTATTTTGTAAAGGCCGATGATCAGGTGCTGGCATTATTGGGATTCGGCGCGGCAGCGTGGAAGACAGCGCCTCGCGATGAGTATATCGGCTGGGATGCCGAGACGAGGAAGAAGAACCTCCATCTGATCGTCAATAATTGCCGGTTTCTCGTGCTCCCCTGGGTCGTCTCGAGGAATTTAGCGTCGAGGGTCCTCTCACTGACGAGCAAACGGATCGTATCGGACTGGCAGGAGCGGTATCACTATGCACCGGTATTGATGGAGACCTTTGTGGAGAAGCAACGGTTTCAGGGGACCTGTTACAAGGCGACGAACTGGATCTATGTTGGAGATACGAAAGGCCGGGGAAAACTGGATGTGCAGAACGAGTACAAATTGCCGGTGAAAGCCGTATGGCTGTATCCGCTTCGGAAAGACTTTCGGAGACGGCTCATCGAAGGATGAAAGAACCACGAAAGATAGATCTCACCCCTGAGCAAATTGAGGGGCTGATGCATCGACTGGATACGGGGGCATTGACAGCCCAAGATCATGAGCTCATCAAANNGGTGAAGACGGAAAAAGCAGAAAATGTATTGGGTCCTTCCCCCTCGCACGAGGAAACTAAGACAGAGGGAGCCGACAAAACCCCCACGGACAGCGACGCGAACACTCATGAGAAACCCAAAGGGCACGGAAGAAATGGCACTTCAGCATATAGCACGGCAGAGAGAATTACTGTCCCTTATCCTGAATTAAACCCAGGAGATGTTTGTCCATTCTGCACCAGGGGCAAGATATACCAATGGACGCCAGGAACCATTGTCAGACTCACCGGGAGAGCGCCGATACAGGCAACCATATGGGAACTCGAGAAACTACGTTGTAACCTCTGTGGAGAAATTTTCACGGCTGAAGTGCCCGAAGAGGCGGGGACGGAAAAATACGATGAGAGTGTCGGCGC
>DMNE01000138.1 GCA_003453735.1 Nitrospiraceae bacterium
TTTTTTGAGATGCTCGGAAACTTTTCCTTCGGCGATTACTTTAAGCGGGACGCCATACTCTTTGCATGGGAACTCCTCACCGAACGGTATAAACTTCCTGAAGAGAGTCTGTGGGTCTCTGTTTTTGAGCAAGACACTGAGGCGGAAAAACTCTGGAAAGAACTCACTGCAATACCGGAAAAGCGAATCGTGAAATTGGGTGCAAAAGACAACTTCTGGCAGATGGGTGACACCGGGCCTTGCGGGCCATGCTCTGAAATCATCATAGACCAAGGTGCAGACGTCGGCTGCGGCAGTTCTGACTGTTCAGTGGGTTGCGATTGCGACCGGTTCTTAGAAATCTGGAACCTGGTGTTCATGCAGTTCAGCCGCGATGGAAAGGGAACCCTTTCTCCGCTTCCACGACCAAGCATCGATACCGGCATGGGTCTTGAGAGAATATCCGCCGTTATGCAGGGAAAACATAACAACTTCGATACGGATATCTTCTCTCCCATCATCTCCTCCATAACAGAGCACACCGGCATCGACTATGGCAAAAGTCGTGAAACCGATACCTCCATACGGGTTATCGCAGATCATATCAGAGCAATTGCCTTTCTCCTCTCTGAGGGACTCATGCCGTCCAATGAAGGAAGAGGATATGTCCTCAGAAGGATAATCAGGCGAGCATCAAGGCATGCCAGGGTTCTCGGCATTGAAAAACCGGTGCTGTACAGGCTCGTTGACTCGGTGTCGTTTGCCATGGGAGAAACCTATCCGGAGCTCCTCGACGAGAAGGAACGATCATCAAAGATCCTCATGGTTGAAGAAGAGCGCTTTGAACGAACCCTCGAACAGGGGATGAGAATTATGGATGACATAATAGCATCCCTCAAAGGATCAGGCCTTCAGGTTATTCCTGGAACCGAAATCTTTAAACTGTATGACACCTATGGATTCCCCATAGACTTGGCACGGGACATCGCGTCAGATAACAGCCTCTCCCTGGACGAAGAAGGTTTTCTGAAAGAAATGGAGATACAGCGGGAACGAGCACGTGCTTCGTGGGTTGGGGAGGAAGAGACAGTCGCTTCAATATATAGAGAATTGTTATCAGAAATAGGCAAAACCGATTTTATCGGCTACGAACGCCTCGAATCTGAGTCCGTCATAAAAGCGGTGGTAAAGGATGGAAAGGTAATCGCAGAGGCATCTGAAGGTGCGGAGATAGAGCTCTTTCTCGATAAAACCCCTTTTTACGGCGAATCAGGTGGACAGGTTGGCGATACGGGGAAGATAACAGGTGAGCATTTTAAGGCCTCTGTCATCGATAGCAAGAAACCTCTTGATGGGCTTCATGCTCACATTGCGAGGATCGATAAAGGGACCCTTCATGTGTGGGACAAGGTGAAATGTGGGGTCGAGGTGGAAAGAAGATATGCGACCATGAGGAATCATACAGCCACGCATCTTCTGCATGAAATGCTGCGTTCGGTCCTTGGAGACCATGTCAAACAGGCGGGCTCTCTTGTTTCTCCTGAGAGACTCAGATTTGACTTTACCCACTTCACCGCCCTTGAAGATTCCGAACTGTCAACTATCGAAACCCGGCTCAACGAAAAGATATTGGAGAACCTTCCTGTCATGACATCAATAATGGACATAAAAACAGCCATTGATGCGGGTAAACNNAAAAACAGCCATTGATGCGGGTGCCACCGCCCTCTTCGGAGAAAAATACGGGGAGACTGTGCGCGTCGTGAGTGTTCCGGGATTCAGCTCTGAACTCTGCGGAGGAACCCATTGCAAGGCAACGGGGGATATCGGCTCATTTGTGATAGTTTCGGAAGGCAGCGTTGCTTCAGGCATCCGGAGGATAGAGGCATTTACCGGTAAAGAGGCACTTCATTTTCTGAAAGACAGAGCAACCGAACTGAAAATGATTAATGATTTATTGAAAACAGACCGCGCATACGCAAAAATAGAAAAGCTCCTTTCAGACGTAAAAAACCTCGAAAGGGAGCTTGAGGTCATCAAGTCCAAAACCGCTGCCAAGGACTCATCTGCACTGCTCGGTCACGCAAGATCAGTGAATGGGATACGTGTGCTCTCCCATAGGGTTGACGGCCTTGAACAGAAGGATCTGCGGATTCTTGCCGATAATATACGTGACAGGATGGTCTCAGGAATCATCTGTATCGCATCAGTAAAGGACGGCCAAGCATCACTTTTGACCATGGTTACACAGGATTTAATTAACCGTTTCAATGCCGGAGAGATAGTGAAGAAGATCCTTGCTGTTGCAGGAGGCAGGGGTGGCGGGAAAGCGGAGATGGCGCAGGGCGGCACTGGCAATATAGAAAAACTGGATAAGGGACTGGAATCGGTGTATGATATTGTGAAGGAGGGGTCTGCGGTCAAAAGCAGTTGATTTCAGATTTCATCGGTGGCTTTATTACCAAATTATTCAACAACTAGCGAGGAGGTGTTCCATGACTTTCTTTGACGTACTGAGAAATGCGTTGCTGGCCGGCTTTGGTGTTCAGGAAAAGGTAAAGGAATTCATTGATGAACTTGTCAAGAAAGGCGAATTGAGCGAATCCCAGGGAGCTAAACTCGTGAAGGAGTGGAGCGAGAAAGCTGATAAGAGTTCTGAGCATTTCAGCAGCACTCTCTCGGATATCATCTCCAAGACAATGGAAAAGATGCCCCTTGCCACAAAGGACGATCTCGACAAGATGCATGACATACTCAATGCACTCGCAGTCCGTGTCAATAAGTTAGAGGGCATTAAGGGAGAAGAGTTGAAAAAGGGATAGCCTCTGTGGGTTTATTCAGGATAACGCGCACGTATCGATCTGCAAGAAGACTGCAGCAGGTAGTCAACGTACTTCTGAAGCACGGCTTCGGCAGGGTCATAGACCAGATCCATCTCGGCAGATACATCCCCTTTAGAAAAAGACTCCGCTCCTTTGGTCAGTGGCCAGCAGTCAAAGGGCCCAGTGTCCCAGAGCGGCTAAGAATCGCCTTTGCGGAACTCGGGCCGAGCTTCATTAAACTGGCCCAGATACTCTCCTCGAGGCCGGACCTCGTTACCGTTGCATATGCCGATGAATTTAAGAAACTCCAGGACGAGGTACCGCCCTTTCCCACTGAAGAAGCGAAACGGATCATCGAAGAAGAGATCAGACTGCCTATCGATAAGATATTCCTTCATTTTGAAGAGACACCGGTAGCTGCAGCGTCCGTTGCACAAGTCCACCATGCAAAACTTGCTGACGGCACAGACGTGATCGTCAAGGTCCAGCGGCCGGGCATTGAGGAGCAGATAGAGACGGATATTAACATACTCTCCGCAATTGCGCGTCTTTTGGACAAGTATATCCCCGAGTCGCGATTTTTTAACCCTATTGGCGCCGTTGATGAATTTTCGAAACAACTGTCGAAAGAACTGGACTTTGTGAATGAAGCGCGGAACTGCGCCAGGTTCAGGAAAAACTTTGAACATAATCCTGATATCTACATACCCCGCACATACCCGCAGTTTGTCACCAAGCGGGTTCTAGTAATGGAAAAGATTTGGGGGGTGCGGATTGACGACATCGCTGGCATATCGGCCCTGGGTATTGATAAGAAAAGAATTGCAGAAATAGGGATAGATGCCTACTTCAAGATGATCCTCGAAGACGGCTTGTTCCATGGAGATCCTCATCCCGGTAATATCTTCGTCATGCCGAATGGTGTACTCAGCTTTGTAGATTTTGGCATTGTGGGATATGTTTCATCGGATTTGATGGAAACCCTAGCAAGTACCTTCCTCGCACTCATTCACAAGGATTTTGATACCCTCATCGAACATTATATCGAACTCGGATATGTTCCTGAATATTTAGATCTGGAGCGATTCAGAAAAGAGTTCAAGGCGGACATGATCGCTTTTCTCGAACCGCTCTACGGGCTTACCCTTGAGCAGATGGATTTTGCAAAATATCTCGATACGGTCACTCATCTAGCGCTCAAGCACAAGATGAAGATTCCATCGGATCTGCTACTCATTAACAAGGCCTTCCTGATCCTTGAAAATGTCAGTAGGGAACTTGACCCCGCTTTTGACTTTGTCTCCGCTGCAGAGCCTTATGCAAGGGCGCTTGCGAAGAGGAGACTCAGTCCAGGGAAGATTTATGAGAAGGCAAGCAAAAGCATTATGGATGTGAGCGACTTCGTGCTTCTCTTCCCAAAACAGATGAAGCAGATAATACGAAAGGTATTAAAAGATGATATCCATGTGAAATTGACCCATAGCGGGCTTGATAAGTTTATCACTGATATGGACCGCTCAAGCAATAGGATCTCTTTCGGCATGATCATTAGTGCCACTCTTATCAGTTCCGCCATTATGCATGGAACAGGCGTAGGGCCGAAAATATTCGGCATGTCCATCCTCGGTATTATCAGTTTCGCCTTTGCTCTCCTTCTCGGTATCTGGCTAATCATATCCATCATAAGAAGCGGAAGGCTTTAAAATAAAGGCCTTGCTAGGCTATTGAGCTGTCATTTCTAACGAATTTCTCATCAAACGTTGGTGAGCCGGAGCATCCTTCATATGCTTACTCTGCTTGGACTGGAAAGTAGCGTCATTGGGAATGAATCTCTGATAGTGGCTAAGTGTAACTGTGATGTTCTTGTGTCCTAATTCCTTGAAGACATATTCCTATGCTTGCTCTCACCTTAACCTTCAGGCCACCCTGCTGTTATCCGTGAGAAATCGTGACAGGCATGTGTGGAGCAAGTGAGCTGCGGTTTCCCGGAAGACCCCGGCAGCGCCTGCGCCGCCCAGGCTTTCGGGAGATTCCCGATCCTCCCGCCACCTGATCGACAGAGCAAGACCCGGGAGGGATCTATCCGCTTGTTGCCGGCGAAATCCCGACACAGGCGAATCGTCATCAGAACGTTCGAATGACTCGTGCTTTCAGGACTACCTTGTATGCTTTTTTTTTCGAAGTGCGTTGCCCAATTCTGACAGTTTTCCTGTGTGACTACCACAAGCGCTATCCAAACTATTATAAGCAAATGCACCGGCTGAAGCAGTCCCCTAAACATCATTTCCCCTTGCTCGTTTTATTATTATACATCATGACATCCCTTTGCAAACTTAATTGGCAATAAGTTGAATATCCTCAGGGGAATTTAACTTGAAGATTTCACCTTTGAGGAAGCCTCAGAGCATGCTATATCCGTGTCTTTCTAAAGATGTCGCCCACCTGTGCGCCGCGGAGTATCTTGTAAAGGAGGGAATTTCTCCTGTGCCGCATTCACTATTTTCTTCTTTCGAACACAGCCCCGGCAAGAATAACAAACAACGAGGATGTTATCACCATGACCCCCACATCCAAGAGAAGGGAAAAATCGGTTATCTCGCCACCGCGGAATATGCTGTATTTTAATGCGTCTATGCCATAGGTAAGAGGATTGAGTTTCGTCACAACCTGCAGTGTCTGCGGCAGCTTTTTCACGGGGTACATCGCTCCCGAAAGGAAGAACATCGGCATCACGATGAAATTCATAATGACGCTGAAGCTCTCGAAACTCTCATAGAATGTCGCAATAACAATCCCCAGCGATGATATGCAGAATGAAAGTAGAATGCTTATCAACAGCGTCTCGATTATGGAGCAAAGACCGATTCTAATGCCGAGAAAAGGGAACAGACCGAGTATGATGGCAGCTTGAATCACCGAGACGATGGTCCCGCTGAGGGCTTTTCCCACGACTATGGAGAACCGCGATACGGGAGCGACGAGTATCTCTTTCATGAGCCCGAACTCCTTATCCCAGATGATCGAGATAGAAGAAAAAATCGAACTGAAGAGGATGGTCATACCAAGGATTCCAGGGAATATGAACTGCATATAAGACACTCCCATGACACCCATGCCCGGAGAGACAAGCCTCGACATCCCTCCGCCCACGAGAAATAGCCATATAAGCGGCCGCGCAAGCGTAGAAACGAGTCTCGACTTCTCCCGTATGAATTTCTTGAATTCCCTAGCGACCAGTACATAGACCGCGTTAACCTCTATCAAAGTGCCTCCGGTATGAACGAACCGCTTCCTTTATGGTATCGCCTGAGGATATATCCTCACTTCTAATCTCCCTTCCGGTCATCTTGAGAAAGACGTCATTGAGGGTCGGCCTCTGGAGCCTCACGGAGAGAACCTTTTCACCTATCGCCCTGATGATCTCGGGGATGCATGCGTCTCCCTTGAGAGCGGTTAGGAATAATTCGTTGTTCTTTTCAGAGACTTCGATCTGGAATAGCTTTTCTATCTCGGTCTTTGCCTCTTTGTTGTCTGTTGTCTTGATATAGATAACATCTCCGCCAATGGTCTTCTTAAGTTCCTCAGGGGTTCCTATGGTCATGATCTTTCCCTTATCAATAATCGCTATCCTGTCGCAGACCTCAGCCTCCTCCATATAATGTGTGGTCATGAAAATGGTCATCCCGTGCTTTCTTGGAAGGTCAATAATAAACTCCCAGAGATTTGTCCTCGTTTGAGGGTCGAGCCCCAGTGTAGGCTCATCGAGGAATAACACCTTCGGCCTATGAATAAGACCCCTCGCAACCTCAAGCCTTCTCTTCATCCCCCCTGAAAACTTTTTGACGAGATCATTCCGTCTTTCATGGAGATTAACGAAATGCAGTGCGTCCCCGACACGTTGTGCTCTCTCGTCCTTCTTCACATCATAGAGAAAGGCATGGAACATCAGATTCTCATATGCTGTCAGTTCCTTATCCAGTGTCGAGTCCTGAAAAACGATGCCAATGGCTTTCCTGACCTTTGCAGATTCCTTTGAACAGTCGAAACCATTGATAAATGCTTTTCCGGATGTGGGGGAAAGCAGCGTGCAGAGCATACTGATGGTCGTGGTCTTTCCGGCTCCGTTGGGGCCAAGGAAGCCAAAGATCGAACCCTCGTCGACCTCGAAAGAAATATCATTCACAGCGGTTATATTCCCAAAGCACTTGACGAGGTTCTCTACACTAATCATAGACATGATAGAGTTTAACAGAAAATATGGATGACGGTAAGACTCATGAATAGTGCAAAGATTCTTCTATCCTAAGCATATCTCTTGCAAACAAAAGGCGGATAGGAAATTCAACACAACATATACACTGCGGGTTGACGGCACCACCCTTCGTGAGAGCGTCCTCTGCAGCCGCAACATCGTATACCGAAACGTTAATCACCTTCAAACTCCGTTAAAGCAAATACCTTATACCCTCGGTCTGTAAGCCTTTTATGGCCTCCGACGTCAGGGAGGTCTACGATAAAGGCCATCTCCGGGACGATGCCTCCCAGTTTCTCTATGAGAGCGGCAGAGGCCAGTGCGGTTCCTCCTGTGGCGAGGAGATCGTCCACGAGAAGCACTTTTGTACCTTTTCCAACAGCGTCTTTGTGGATTTCAATCTTATCTGTTCCATACTCGAGTTCATACTCATGGCTTATCTTCTCTGCAGGAAGCTTCCCCGCTTTTCGTATTGGGACAAAGCCCTTGCCTAGGGTATAGGAAAGCGCACCACCTATAATAAAGCCCCTAGATTCTATACCGACGATCACATCAAATTCCCCAGCCCTCTTGACATACCGTTCGGTGAACCCGTCTATGACAAGCTTGAAACCGACAGGGTCCTTAAGAAGCGTGGTTATGTCCCGGAACATGATACCCTTTTTCGGGTGGTCAGGTACGGTTCTTATCCTCGATTTTATCGACATCGTTTTCCTCCTGTTATCCGCATGCGCACTCGGTATGGTTGATCTTTAAGATGGTCTTTAAAAGCAGCTTTTTGACATTCGCGGCATTTTTGTTCATGATGGAGAGTATCATCTCCCAGGTGACAGGCTCTTCGCCCTCCTTCCAGCAGTCGTAATCCGTGGACATAGCTATAGTCTGGTAACAAATGCTTAATTCTCTCGCCAGTATCACCTCTGGTACGGTTGACATGTTAATCACATCTGCACCCAATTTCCTGAACATATGTGATTCAGACTTCGTCGAAAACCTCGGGCCTTCGATGGTTACCACAGTCCCTCTTGTATGGTGTCTCAGCTGAAGTTGCTTCGCAGAGGAGATGAGGAGCGAGCGCAGGCTCTTACAAAACGGCTCGGCCATAGGCGTATGAATCACCTTTTCATCATGGAAAGTGAGAGGTCTGTGTTTTGTAAAGTCTATGAATTGATCTACGAAAACGAGGTCGCCGGGCTTTATTTTTTCCCTCAGAGAACCTACTGCGGTTGTCGCAAGAATGTGGGTGCATCCCTGCTCTTTCAACGCGTATAGGTTGGCTCTGAAATTTACTCCCGTGGGGTAAATGGAATGATCTTTCCCATGGCGGGCAAGAATAACTGTCTCGACACCGTTTATCCTCCCGACGGTGAGAGGAGAAGACGGGCTGCCGTAAGGAGTCTTCACTTTTTTCTCTTTTCTCTCTTTCATCAGTTGGGGGTCATCCATCCCGGAACCCCCGATGATACCGATCTTGACCTTGGCCATAATTGCTCCTTTATGTCCAGTTTTGCTTAAACGGTAAAAGATGGTTAAACAAAAGTCAAGAGAAAACCGAGCAGGTGCTTTACCGGAGCCAAAGGGCTGCAGGGAACTCCTGTATCACGTCAAGAGTACGCCCATGGGATCGCCCACCGTAATACCAAACTCTCTCGATGCGTGCCCCCGGTACACGAAGAGTTCCAGATAGTTCATGCTGTTTATCAATGCGTAAAGCCCCCTGTCTTCTACCTGACTGTAATATTGCTTGAAGGCAATCTCTTTCCCCTTTACCATAAATCTCGGGGAAACATCGGGCTTTTGAGCCTGCAGAGTTTTCAAGTCTTCAGCCTTGATGTTTGTTATTGCATTGCCGAAGGTATCTATGTAAAGAACCTCGCCTTCGAGGGCAGTCCGCGTCGGCATTGAGGGAGAAGGAAACCGCAGCTTCATAAAGTCGGTTATTTCTTCCCCAAAGTTATCTGACGCGATTCCCTTTGAGAGCCATGCAGCAACGGGGGCAAATATGTCCCTCCCATGAAACGTTGCGCTCCGGTCACGTCGAAAATAGTGCTCCGCAGTCAAGTGAAACACCTTGCATCGTTCATTCTCGTTATAGATCATCGAAAAGACGCCATTATCAGGCCCAATGAAATAGTAGTCTTCTATCGCCACCAGGATAGGTCTTCTTGACGATCCGACACCAGGGTCGGTAACGACAATATGAATACTCCGGGATGGAAATTCGTGATAACTCATACCGATGACAAGCGCGGCCTCTCTCACGTTGTATTTACTGATCTCATGGGTGAGATCGACAATCATTGCCTGGGGGTTTATCGAAAAGATGGTTCCCTTCATAATTGCGCTCAAAGGGTCTTTATTGCCGAAATCAGTTGTCAGGGTGATGATCGGAATGTTTTCCACTGGATACCTCCGTACTGCATCCATTTAATAAAAACGTTTCTGCGCTTTCGAGGTTCGGCCCGTCACAGATAAGGCCCCCGATAAGCTTTCTAACATCCGTAATCCCATTCTCCCTCAGCCATCGCATCATGCCTTCAATGATATCAGAAGTCGCCGTCGGATTCACAAAATTGGCTGTTCCCACCGCAACCGCTGCAGCACCAACAAGCATGAATTCTATGGCATCAGCGGCACTCATAATGCCGCCCATCCCGATGAGGGGAATCTTCACAGCATGATACACCTCCCATACGACTCTCAGCGCAATGGGTTTCACAGCAGGACCTGAGAGCCCTCCGATGATATTCGCGAGCTTCGGTCTCTTTGTCGCAACGTCCACGGCCATCCCCGTTAGCGTATTAATCATGGATAGGGCATCCGCCCCGGCCTCTTCAGCAACCCTCGCCAGGAGCGGGACATCGGTTACATTCGGCGAAAGCTTCACAATAAGGGTAAGACCCGTTGCTGCTCGAACGGCTTTGACAACGTCAAAGGTAACCTTCGGGTCTGTGCCAAAGATGCGCCATCCGGCCTGCTTATTCGGACATGATATATTCATCTCAAGACCGTGAATGCCTTCAACATCGCTCAGCCTCTTGGCTGCTTCAGCGTATTCGGCAATGGAATCTCCGAAAAAATTTACGATTACAGGTGTATTGAATTTTCGTAAAAAAGGAAGTTTGTCTTCTATAAAGTTTTCAATGCCGACGTTTTGCAGCCCGATGGAATTGAGCATTCCTGCAGGTGTTTCGACAATCCGTGGTGGAGGATTTCCCTCTTTGGGTTTGAGGGAGAGACCTTTTACCACAAGTGCTCCGAGACTGTTCAGGTCAATAAATTCAGCATACTCTTGTCCATAGCCAAAGGTTCCTGATGCAACCATGACAGGATTTTTTAATTTTAATTTGCCAATATCTACTGTTAAATCCATGCGAGCTTGTTTTTTAGAGAGAATATAACGCTATAAATACAATCGGGCAACGCCGTTGAATACGCTTCTTTTCATCAACGGCTCATCCCCCAGTACAAAAGCTGAATTGTTCATTGTTTCTCACCAGACAATGTCATCAATCGAAAAAACCGGGCCTTCCTTACATACTCGTTTATGTCCGTCCACAGTCTTTACGGCGCAGCCAAGACAGGCACCAATGCCACAGGCCATGTTCTCTTCCATCGAAACGTACGTTGGAATCCCTCTTCCCTTTACCATGCTCCATAAGGCCCCAAGCATCGGCCTCGGCCCACAAGCATATACTGAATATTGAGCGTTCTGAGAGGTATTGTCAGATAAAAAACTCCTTACTGTGTCCGTTACGCATCCCCTTTCCCCGCATGAACCGTCATCAGTGGTGACATACAGTTCACCCACACATTTCTTGAGTTCCTCCAGCAGCAAGAATTCGCTCTCGGAACGGACCCCGTAGAAAATGCGTGCATCCTCTCCAAACCTCTCTGCAAGCGAAAACAACGAGGCGATGCCGATGCCTCCAGCCACAATGAGTGGAGTGTATCTTTTCGCAGTTATGGGATAAGAATTTCCGAGGGGCCCGAGGACATCGATCACTGACCCTTCGCCCATATTTCGCAACAGTGCCGTTCCCCTCCCCTTTATCCGGTAAAGGATCTGCAGACCCTCGGCTGTTCTTCGAAAAAGACTGAATGGCCTTTTCAGGAGTGGGTCATAATCACCCTCCATACCGATCATGTAGAATTGGCCCGGTTCAGGTTCCTTTATAGGTGCTAATGGGATGAGTGTGAGGAGATTGTGTTCTTTCTGTAACTGCTTATTTTCTGCTATCTTTGCCTTGAAATATCTACTCAAAGCGTATCTCTAAGATTTCGTATTCGATGGTCCTTGCCGGTGCTTTGATCACCACTGAATCACCAACAGCCTTACCGAGCAAGGCCTTACCCACCGGTGAGCTGACGGATATCTTACCCTGTTTAACGTCCGCCTCCTCGGTTCCTACGAGGGTAAAGACATATTCTTCATCTGCTCCGCCGTCCAATACCTTCACCGTCGCGCCGAACGCAACCTTCGACTGGGTTATCCTTGAAGGGTCTATCACCTCTGCAAGAGCCAGTTTTCTCTGGAGTTCCTGTATCCTTCCTTCAAGAAAGGACTGACGCTCCTTAGCGGCATGATATTCGGCATTTTCGGAAAGATCGCCGTGTGCGCGGGCTTCGCCGATCATGCGGATGACGGCCGGCCGCTCCACGGTTTTCAAATGATTGATCTCGTCTTCCAGGGCCTTGTACCCCGATTCGGTCATGGGAATGCGTTCCATGCGCCTTGATCCTGAGAACGGCAAAAAAATTCCTCTCGGCCGGCTTGTCGGGCGCGGCCGATACGGATTTTGCCTGGCTAAAAGTTAAGCTCTTGCCACGCCTTTGATTTCTCGTCCGTTAACGTGACGGGCGGCTACAAAGAGTAGGACTGGAGGGGGGCAACTTCAAGGGACCCCGCCTTGAGCGCCGCGATGGCCTGGGTGGCCGCGGCGGCACCGGCCATAGTGGTGTAGTAGGGCACTTTTTGTTGCAGCGCGGTCCGGCGGATGGAAAGCGAGTCGGCCAGCGCCCGTGCTCCTTCCGTCGTGTTGAACACGAGCTGCACCTGTCCGTTTTTAAGCGCGTCCACGATATGCGGCCGTCCCTCCAGCACCTTGTTGANNGAAGCCTGAAGAAACTTGGCCGTCCCGCGGGTGGCGATGATGTCGAAGCCCATCGCGATCAGCTGCCTGGCCGGGACGATGGCGAGCTCCTTGTCGCTGTCCTTCACGGAAATGAATGCGGTTCCCCCGAGCGGAAGCTTTGCGCCTGCACCGATCTGGCTCTTGGCGAATGCCCGCCCGAAACTCGCATCGAGTCCCATCACTTCGCCCGTCGAGCGC
>DMNE01000052.1 GCA_003453735.1 Nitrospiraceae bacterium
TTACCGTACCGGTATGGGTTTGATAGGCGTTCAGCTTCCCCTTCTTAAAATACCTCCACGCTGTTTGATAACTGATGCCGAGTCTCCTGGCATACTCTGACAGCCTCAATCTGGGAGTTCAGTTATCAGCAGACGGCGATTTTCTTCAGTTCCGACCTCTTGACTTTGACGTGATCGCCCGAGGGGATTATCGCCCTCACCGTCGTTGCCCAATGATACGCCTTCTCCATGCACTCGAGTTCCATGCCTTTTTGGAGCTTGACGTCCTTTCCATCCACGGTTTTCGTATCTCTTGTCTCTCCTACGTATGTGACCTTCATCCTCTCCTCCTTTTCAGCAGGCCTCAGACTATGCGGCCCACATAAAATCATTGCATCTGATTTCCAACCGCTACACAGCCGCTGTCTCCCTCGGCAGAATGCCCTTGAGGTGAGGGAACTTGTTCAAATGCTATAAACGGATAATCGTCTTCGATACCGGCGTCATCCCGATCGACGGGGAGAAGGTGAAAAAGTTCAGCGAGTTTACCCGTCTCCCCGTCGATCGGAAAGAGATCAGTCTCGATCGTCTGCTGAGCCTCATTAAAGGTATCTGATGCCGGGACGTTGATAGTGGAGCCGCAACTGACATTCCCTTTTTTCTTTGTGGTATAATTCTTTTCATATGTCTATGCAACTCATTATCTTTGACCTCGATGGCACGCTCGTCGATTCAAGCACGGACATAACTAATGCCCTGAATTATGCCCTAACGTCCTCTGGTTTCAAGCCCCTTGCTGTTAGCGACACGGTCAAGATAATCGGGGAGGGTATAACCCGCCTTATAGAACAGGTAACTGGCGACGTGGATATATCGACAAAAAACGATGTCATGAAACGCTTTCTGGAACATTATGAAAAGCATATCCTCGACTATACAAGGGAATATCTGGGTGTGAGAGAGACCCTTGGGGAAATCAAAAGATATAAGAAGGCTGTCATATCAAACAAAAAGGAGTCTCTTTCGAGAATGGTGTTAGACGGGTTAAAGCTGTCAAAATACTTCGATATGATCGTCGGCAGCGACACCACACATGAAAGGAAACCTTCACCGGTGCCGATTTTGAAGGTGCTCTCTGATCTTCATGTCCCTCCTGGTGAAACGGTGATGGTCGGGGACAGTGATTTCGATATTGATGCAGGCAAGGCCGCAGGCGTCCATACTGTTGCTGTGACCTATGGGTACAGGCCCCGGGAGGTTATCGCGCATGCCGATCATATCATCGACAGGATGACCGACCTAATACCTCTGCTGGAAAGCATGTAGGAAAAAAGATGAGAATCCGCAATCTATTTTGACCACGCTCGTTGCCTTTCAGAACAATCAGAATAGCAAGAAGGAATTGGTTCTTCCCTTGCAGCCTGCGTGGCCTATCTCAGTGTTTTCCTTATTTCTTCCCAATCCTTGACTTCTCTTGCGTTCTCTTCCTCCTCGAAACTGAAGGCCGAAGTCGTATATCCCTTTGCCGATTCGATCACATCCGGTCCCCCTATTATCGCCCTTATTCTGAAGCCCTTCCCAATCATGTCATCAAAGACTGCGCCCTGCTTCCAGGGCAGTAGCGGCGACTTGATAAAACCGTGTTCTTTCAGCCATTCCTTAACTTGTTTTGCGCTGAGGGGCCCTGTCTGCAAAAAAACGACAGGAAACCGTCTCTGGATATCCCTTACCGCGGCCTGGCTGCCCTGCTTTGACTTCCCAGAAAATAATTCTTCCATGAGGCTTGCCTCTACATCGACAAAGACAATCCTTGACCCCTTCTCCAAGGAAAGAAGTAACCCGTGCCCTTCATCTTGACCTGCCTTAACTGCTATTCGGTATAGGGAGGCCTTCTTAGGGAGAAATGTTTTAAAAGCAACGCCGTCACCGCCGGAGAGGACCTTGCCAAGAGATCTCCTGTCGACGAAAAACTCTACAACCTCACCACCCCTTTTGAAAAATCTCCCTCTTGTTTCAGCAGCAAGCACAACATCCTCGCCCTTGATCGCAATAGTGTCCTGGACGATCACCTCTGGCAGTGCCTTGGAGGGAAAGATAAGGGATAGGGCGCAAAACCAGATAAGATTCATAAGCGTGCGCAGAAAAAGCTCCTCAAGTTTTATTGACTATCCTTTTACAGGGTAACGTATTTTGCTCCTAAATGAAAGGAAGCTTTTCATTTCCTCTCCCATGTCGTAGTTTTCTGAACTGGGGTGCCAGTCTGTTAATTTATCATCTTCATTTTTGCTATGATACAACAGATATGGAAACAACCCTTGACTCTATTCGGGATATACAGATACATCAGTCAAGAAACGGCTATCGGTTCTCCATAGACGCCCTCCTTTTGTATTCCTTTGTGAACCTTCCGACGGTGAAGAGGATTGCAGACCTCGGCAGTGGTTCAGGGATCGTAGGCATACTCCTTGCGAAGAAATATTCCCAGTCCCAGGTGATACTGCTTGAACTTCAGGAAACTCTTGTGAACCTCGCGGTGAAGAATGTGAAGCAGAACCGTCTTGAGGAAAGGGTTACGGTTGTGGGATGTGACATAAGGAAGTTGGGCGACCGGGACACTGAAGGCCAAATCCTCCCGGGATCATCGGTAGACCTCGTGGTTTCGAATCCTCCTTTTAGGAGACCGAAAGCTGGACTCATAAGCCCAGAAGAGGAAAAGGCCATCGCACGGCACGAGATAAAACTGGGGCTTCCTGAACTCATAAGCGCTGCTCGCTTTCTTTTACGGGCAAAAGGGAGGTTTGTTCTCATATATCACCCTTCAAGACTATCGGAACTCGCGGAAACAGTGAAGGGAAAAGGGATGGAGATCAAACGGTTACGGTTTGTGCACTCTCATGCAGCTTCAGAAGCGAAGATGGTACTGGTAGAGGCTGTTAAGGATGGCCGAAGAGGAATCAAAGTCGAAAAGCCGATGTATATTTACCATGCAAATGGCGGCTACACTGAAGAGGTGCGTGAACTATGCTCGGGGACTTCTAAATAACCATCACTGCAAGGAAAGAAAGACAAAAGACCAGGGGAAGAGAAATGATATCGCACGTTGATGGTACTCAGCACTTCAAGTCATTCCAGTTACAACCTGTAGTGCGAAGCAAAGCTGGACAAAGCGGTATGTGAAGTGGCTGAGAGAGTTACCTTTTGAGCATGAAGTGGTCAAGGTGTCGTTCAATACCCTGATAGACCTTTACGAGTACCTCGGCAGCCAGGTAGTGAAGATTAGCAAAGAGGTCATTGCACTATCCCAGAGCGATAAATATAGCCGTAAGGTAAAGCTTCTCAGAAGCGTGCCCGGGATAGGGATCCTCATCGCTATGGAACTCCTGGTTGAACTCGCCGATATAGAGAGATTCAAGACCGCAGATGAGATTGCATCATATATGGGATTGACGCCCTCAGAATATTCCACAGGACAGTATGTCCATCAGGGCAGGATCACACAGTGCGGCAATACAAGAGCAAGGGT
>DMNE01000475.1:0-128 GCA_003453735.1 Nitrospiraceae bacterium
GCGGCAGGCTCATCTTGCGGGCAAAGTCGCCGCAGCACTGATGGCGAAAGCGAGCGATCTTTTCGCTAAGTCACCAGTCATTGAGAAGGTCGACGTTCTTGCGGCAAAGTTGCCTGCATGAGCAAGCC
>DMNE01000475.1:157-415 GCA_003453735.1 Nitrospiraceae bacterium
AAGTCGGGGATGCCCTCCTTGATTAGGTAGGCTCGGAAACAGATGGAACAACGGAGCGCATCCTCCTCTTGCCGCAAAAGACGCTTGCACCCGGGACAAGCATAGAGCCCGAATTCACTAGGCAAGGCTATTCCAGTCGTCACGTTTTAGGCACACAATTTCTATGGCTGGTGTTTAACAATATCATTAACCAGTTTCTCGTAATCATACTGGAAGCTGTTGCATAAGGCAACAGCCCATTTTTCAGGGCTGTTCTTA
>DMNE01000475.1:513-11973 GCA_003453735.1 Nitrospiraceae bacterium
TTACAAGATCTGGTAAGTGGGGGATTTTTACAATTTTTTGTCAACATGAGATATAATGATGCACGGAAACCCTTACCGGAATATGGTTTGGAGTCCGACAGCTGCTCCACCACGCATGGGATCGTCAGAGAAAATCAGAGGAGCGGAAAACCGAACTCCGGTGGTATAGTTGCGGAGATCTCCAAAGTAAATGATACACTCACCAGGGCCGAAGCCCGGGAGTTCTGGTCTCTGGCAAACCTGGGCAGATGTTAGGAAAAGATTGAACAAAAAAGGGACCAGAATACTTGATTCCCTGAAAGAAGATCAGCTTCCCGGGCAGGCCATCTGCCTTATGGGGAGCGCAAGCAATCCGAGTTTGGGGAGAAGTCAACTATGCTACGGAAGAGACGACAAGGATCCAGCTCCTAGCATTAACCCTGCTCTAGAATCCTCTTTTTTTTTCAATAGCTCTGCCTGTGCGAGCGAGACAATGGGATGGCTAGAAAACGATAGACGATAACAGAATGCCTATGGATACTGTGTTGATCGTTGATGACGAAAAGGCCTTACGGTCTTCTATGAGAGAAATCCTTGAACGCAATGGTTTTTCTACGGTAGAGGCGGATTCCGGCCAATCCTGTCTCGAGGTCTTTGAGAGAGAGAAACCTGTTGCGGTTCTCCTTGACCTTAATATGCCCGGTATGGACGGCATTGAAACCATGGGGGAACTCAAGAAGTTAGACCCTGATATTCCCATTATTTTCGTGACCGGCTTCGGGGACATCCCCACAGCCGTGGAGACGATCAAACAGGGGGCATATGATTTTATTGTAAAACCAGTAAAGATCGACCGGCTCATTCTAACGCTCGCGAGAGCCATCAAAAAACTCGAACTGGAAAAAGAGGTCAAGAGACTCGCTGCCAGCGTCGAAATATCCCTTGAGTGGCTGTTGGGAAAGAGTCATGGAATGAAGAAGATCATACAGCAGATACACAGCGTCGCATGGAGTGATTTCTCCGTTATTATTCAAGGGGAAACCGGAACAGGGAAATCGGTTGTCGCCCGTGCTATACATAACCTTAGCAAGAGGGCTGCGAAGCCCTTCGTCATCGTCGATATGGGCATTATACCGGAGACCCTCGTCGAGAGCGAGCTCTTTGGGCATGAAAAAGGTGCATTCACCGGGGCCGAAAAGAAAAAGAAAGGATTTTTCGAGATAGTCGATGGCGGTACGCTTCTCATCGATGAGATGGAGAATATGACCCCTTATGTGCAGACCAAGCTTCTACGGGTCGTTGAAGAAAAGAAGATATACCCCCTCGGCAGCACGAAGCCGGTGGAGGTGGATGTCCGCATCATCGCCGCGACAAACACTGATATAAAGAAGAATGTTATGGAAAGAAAGTTCCGGGAGGACCTCTTTTTCCGTCTCGGTGAATTCATCATTATCCTCCCACTCCTCAAGGACAGGGCTGAGGACATTCCGTTCCTCTCGCAGAAATTCCTCGTTGAGGCTGCGGCGGAACTGAATAAGCAGATGCGGGGAATTGCTGATGATGCCCTCCATCTTCTTATGCGGTATCCCTGGCCCGGCAATGTAAGAGAATTGAAGAATGTCATCAGGAGGGCGGTGCTGCTGTCTGACAACGGTATTATTGAACCACCGCATGTCCATTTTCTGATCGGGGATACCGCGAAAGACAAAGACAGAATCCCTCTCTTACCCCTGAAGGAGCTTTCCGCAATCGCTGCCAAGGATACCGAGAAAAAGGCTATCAAGCAGGCACTGGAACTTACAAAAGGCAACAAATCAAAGGCTGCCTCAATTCTGCAGATAGATTACAAAACCCTCCTTACGAAGATAAAAGAATATCATATCCTCTGATGATCTATGGAAACCGTTCCATATCTATGGAATGGTTTCCATAGATGACCTGTCCCGCTCTGACAAAACTTCACGGCAAATCGCGGCATTATGATCCTTACTATGCATGGCATCCCTTTTGCTACTTCTCTCTTGTTTGAAAAACGAAACTTTTGGAGGTGGCCTATGAGCCGGTCGATACGGTTTGAAAATGAATTGACCATTCACAAGATTTCAGAGAACATTCCTATCCTCTCCGACGCACTGAATACCTGGGATAGCGTGACTATCGATATCATGAACGTCAGGAAAATGGATGTCGCAGCGGTACAGATGCTCATAGCCGCAAAGAAAGAGTCACAGAAAACCGGTAAAGAGCTGACCGTCAGGTTTTCTGCCGCGGCAACGGACCTCTTGACATTAATCGGAGTGCGGTTATGACACCTGCGCAACACCGGGGAGTATTAATCGTGGAAGACTCGATCTCCATCAGGCAAGCGGTCTCTTTTGCGGTAAAAGACGCGGGGTATGATGTCATTGAGGCGGACGGCGGAAAGGAGGCGCTGAGGAAATTAAATGATGCGGGAATCGACATCGTTATCGCCGACCTTGATATGAAGGAAATAGACGGGATCGAATTTATCCGACAGGTGCGGAACACGCTTCGCCACAGATTTACTCCCATCGTCGTGTTGATGACCGATTCTCAGGAATCTGAAAGACAGAAAGGGAAGCAAGCAGGCGCCAACGGCTGGGTGATAAAACCCTTTAGACCCGATCAGTTACAGGACGTGGTGAAAAGATTTATTCGGCAAAGACCCGTATGAACACACAAGATCTCAGCAATGAAGACCTGAAAACTTTACACGCTGTTTTTTCAGATGAAGTACTCGAAAGGATAGCGGAGCTCGAGCAGGGACTCTTGCAGCTTGAGCGGCAACCCTCCGACAGCGACTTGCTCAATGCCATCTTCAGGGCCGCCCACACCATCAAAGGCTCCAGCAGCTGCATAGGGTTGCAAGACGTCGCACACTGTGCCCACGCCATAGAAGAGATTCTCGACCTGATGCGCCGGAACAGACTTGCACCGGAAAGGGAAATAATAAGCTTGCTTCTTAAGGCCACGGATACAGTCAGGGAGATGGTCGGGTCCTTGTCCTCACAACGCCCCTGTGATTCCTCCCGTTATGTAGAGCTGATAAAGACCATGGAACAGATAAAAACAGCACAAGAGATGAGGCAGTTTAAGATCATCTTCCTTCCCGATCCGGACCTCTTTACACAGGGGATAGACCCCGCACGCATCATAGAAGATCTCAAGAACATAGGGGTAATTACTGATATCCGGGCACATACGGATGCCGTTCCTCGCCTGTCGGAGATGAACCACGAGAAGCTGTATCTCAGGTGGGACATACTGATCGATACAGACAAGGATGCAGAGGAAATCAGAAAAGTATTTGAGTTTGTTGGCGAAAAAAGTGAAATTAAGATAATCCCAACGACAGTACCTCGAGGGGATATCCCTCTCCTCGGGCAGATGCTCGTCGACGAAGGAATTGTCAAGGTCGAGGATATCGATGATGCGTTGAGAACTCATAGAAAGCTCGGCGAAATACTCGTCGAAAATGGCAAGGTGTCAGCAGGAGATTTACAACAGGTAGTCGACAAACAGAATGACAGGAAAATCGAGTCTTTCAAGCATACGGTATCATCAACGATCAGGGTTGACCTCGGAAAACTCGACCGCCTCATGAATCTCGTCGGTGAGATGGTGATTATCAACTCTATGGTGCAGCAGATCATTCAGGACAAACGTTTTCTTACTGATCACGAAAGCTCTAATAGGTTGAACGATTTTTTCCCTCGCCTTCAGCGGATAGGAACGGACATTCAGGAGAGCACCTTGGCTCTCAGGATGCTCCCGGTAAGAGAGGTCTTCCAGAGATTCAGTCGTCTTGTGAGAGAACTCGCTGCGAGCAAAGGGAAGAACATTACGCTGATGGTTAGCGGAGAAGGGACAGAACTCGATAAGGGCGTGCTTGACAAGATAACCGACCCTCTCATCCATCTCATTCGAAATGCCATAGACCACGGGATCGAGATGCCTGAAGAGAGAATGTCTCAGGGGAAGCCGGCTCAGGGGACAATCCACCTCAGTGCCTACCAGATGGGCAACGCCGTTTATATTGAGGTTGAGGATGACGGAAGAGGACTCAATAGGGAGAAGATTCTTGAGAAGGCAATCGCACAGGGGATTATACATGGCGCATCGGGGCTGACGGATGAGCAGCTATGCCATCTCATACTCCTACCCGGCTTTTCAACCGCCGACAAGATAACGGATGTTTCCGGCAGGGGAGTGGGAATGGATATTGTGAAGAAAAATATCGAATTCTTCAATGGCAGAATGCAGATCCGCACGAAGGCAGGCGTGGGAACGACTGTATCAATCAAATTGCCCTTGACCCTCGCAATCATAGATGGACTAACGGTGAGTATCGGCGACGAGGCCTTTGTCGTCCCTATCTCTTCCGTTATGGAATCCCTTCGCCCTCACAGAGAAGATGTCAGTACAATCGCTGGAAAAGGTGAGGTCATTAGGGTGAGGGGGGAATACCTTCCCCTCTTTCGGCTTCGCGATCTTCTCGGCTTGCCCCCCTGCAAGAGAGAGCCCTGGGACGCGATTGTGGTTGTCATACTTCATGAAAGAGAAAAATACTGCATCCTCGTTGACGAACTCATCGGACAGCAACAGGTCGTCATTAAAAGTATCGGCACAGCAATGCCGCAGGTCCCGGATATTGCGGGAGGCACAATCCTGGCCGATGGAAGGGTTGCCCTGGTTCTTGATGCGATGGGGATCGTGGAGATGGCAACGAACAGCGCAGCAGGCAAGGAAAGGAGGTATGTGTGACAGAGGTGCTAGGGGGAAAAAATTCCGATCATCACGGGGATCGGGGACAGCAGTATGTCACCTTTTCTTTGAACGACGAGACATATGCCGTCCCGGCATCGCGCGTGCAGGAGATTATCGAATTGGGGAAAATCACGCCGGTCCCTCATCTGCCGGTATTTCTCAAAGGCGTGATTAACCTTCGAGGGATTATCGTCCCTGTTGTTGATTTAAAACTGAAGTTCGGTATAGATTCGCCTGGGTATAAAAAGCACACGTGTGTCGTCGTTATGGAATTTTCCACCGGCATCGCGGGGCTCATCGTGGATGCGGTATCGGATGTTTTCCATTTGCCTGAGCAGTCAATTGCTAAGGCACCTTCATTGAGAACTCCGATACCAGTCAATTTTATCAGCGGAATAGGAGAGGCTGGTCACCGCCTGATCCTCCTCCTCGATGTTGATGCAGTGCTCTCTTGTGAGGAGTCTTCGATCCTCGCAGGGGCGCGCGGGGTTTCTCGGGAACTTCACTGAAAAAGGATGCACCCGTATGGGCAAACAAGAAAGGAAAGGATACCATGAAGAATAAGATGGTATGGAAGTTTATCCTGCCGTCGGTAGCAATTGTCAGCATTGTGACCTCTGCGGTTGTACTCGTCATTTCCATCTACATGAGGGAACAAATCCGGGGATACGCCCATGCCCAGATCAGTTCCAAAATCGAACAGGTCTCCGGGGGCCTCGATGTGACGAACACCATCATGCTCGAAAAAGTCCATGCCTCCATGAAGGTGTTGATGAGTCAGGGGCTCGCTGTTGGCACGCCGGCTCTGGGCCAATCCACCACCGTCGGATCGGAAACCGTACCGAATCTCCTTCTCGGCAACAAGCCGCAGGACAATGATTTCGGACTCGTTGACCGCGTGAAGTTTTTGATGGGGGGGACCGCAACATTCTTTGTGAAAAGGGGAAGTGATTTTGTGCGGGTGAGCACGAATGTCATGAAAGACGACGGCTCCCGAGCAGTGGGCACTCTCCTGGATCCGAAGGGCAAAGCCATAGCAGCGCTCGGGGAAGGCAAGCCATTTTATGGACAGGTTGATATCCTGGGCAATCCGTATATCACCGGATATGAACCGATGTACGACAAAAACAACACCCTTGTGGGGGCATGGTACGTGGGATATCCCGTAACGACATTCTCCCAGCTTGGCGGGACCATCGCTGCAACAAAAATCCTTGATAACGGCTTCATAGCGTTAGTGGATGACCGTGGAAAAGTACGGTTTCATTCAAAGCATGTATCTCTTGACGTTGTTGAAAACCTACTCAGCATAGCGCCATCAAGCCAATCCGACACATGGGAAATAATGACGCAGCATTTTGGCCCCTGGGATTTCCAGATTGTTGCTGCGTATCCTCTCGCTGACATCAACAAGAGCATAACCAAGGCTACCGTAACGGCAGTGATGTGCGGGTTAGCGTTCGCTGGTTTTCTGATCGCTTCTCTCTACTTCCTGATCACCACAACAATTCTCAGACCGATCAAAGCAATTACGACCGTGGCAAATCGCCTCGCTGACGGAGACTTGACAGTAAATATCGAACCGTCCTCAACAAGCGATGAGGCAAGTCAGTTGATCGCCGCTATCCGTGGCATGCTTGTGAATCTCAAAAAGATCATACTGCAGTCCATGGAATCCGCAAACCAAGTTACCAGAGCAGCAGAACAGATTGCAGATGCAAACCAGAACTTTTCCCAGAGAATAACAGGGCAGGCGGCGTCCATAGAGGAGACGTCAGCAACCATGGAAGAGATGTCAGTATCCATCAGACAGACAGCGGACAATGCGAAGGAGGCAACCAAGCTCGTTCAGACGACGCGGTCGCTTGCGGAATCAGGGAGCGATGTGATGCAAGTAACGATAAAAGCTATGGATGAGATCAAGAGATCTTCAGGCAGGATTGCCAGTATCTCCACGGTAATTGAGGAGATCGCATTTCAGACGAATCTTCTTGCACTCAATGCAGCAGTGGAGGCAGCGAGGGCGGGAGAACACGGAAAAGGGTTTGCAGTAGTGGCTTCTGAGATAAGAAATCTTGCCCAGAGGGCATCGCAGTCCGCAAAGGAGATCACAGGGCTTATCGAAGAGAGCGTTGAGAAAACGGGTGCGGGTGTGCACCTTGCTCAAGAGTTAAGCAAAAGGCTGGAAGAAATGGGGATGAGCGTCAAAAAGGTTACGGACTTGATGGATGAGGTGGCGGTCGCAGCCAGCGAACAGTCATCAGGGATCAACCAGATAAATACAGCGATGTCCCAGATCGACCAGGCGACCCAGCAGAACGCATCCCTTGTTGAGGAGACGGCATCTGCAACCGAGGAATTAGCGGCACAGGCAAAGGAACTCACAAACCTCATCGCTTTCTTCACCCTGGAGGAAGAGACAACCTTTGAAAAAGAAGGTGCTCGGGAAAGACAGCCATTCGCCGCTTTCCATACGGTTGGCAAAGGCACTCTGAAGCCTCTACAAAGGGGAAGCGCGAAAACCCTTTCACCTCTTCACGCAAAAATGACTCTCAACACAAATCCGAGGGAAGAGAACTCAAATGGAGGATTTCAGGAATTTTAACTTAGAGATCAGTGATGAGGTTTTTTCCCTCCTGTCCGGGTTAATCTATGAGACTTCGGGAATAAAACTTACCCTTGTCAAGAAAGGGCTTCTGATTGCGAGACTGTTCAAGAGACTGAAAGTACTGGGTGTAAAGGGATTTTCTGAGTACTACCAGAGGGTAAAGAACGATGCTGAGGAGCTCGTCGAGATGCTCAACTGCATCTCGACGAATACGACGTTGTTTTTCAGGGAAACCTATCATTTTGAATATCTCAAAGAAATCGTAATTCCCGATTTCTTGAAAAAGAAGAAAGAAAAATGTATCAGGATATGGAGTGCCGGATGTTCAACGGGTGAGGAGCCTTACTCCATTGCCGTTGCCGCCAATGAAGTGCTGAAACGATCTATCCCCGCGCCTTGCGCTCATTGGGAGTTGAAGATACTTGCCACGGATATCTCCACGACTGCGCTGAAGACCGCCCACACAGGCATTTATGAGCGCAATCAGCTTCCGGATGATCTGCCCGCGGACCTGGCAGGCAGATACTTTTTGCGGGGCATTAAGGAGAACGTGGGGAAAATAAAGCTAAAGGATTTCGTGAAGGAATCGGTAAGCTTCAGGAAGATGAACCTCAAAGATCCGACATATCCGTTTCAGAGAACCTTTGATGCCATCTTTTGCAGAAATGTGATGATCTATTTCGACGAAGATATGAAGAATCATGTCCTTGCAATGTTTTACCGTCACCTCCGCGATGATGGATTTCTCTTCCTTGGGCACTCCGAGACAATGATCGGCAAAGAGATGTTTAAACCGGTGTATATAACCGTTTATAAGAAAACGTAACGTCACATATAGAGCCCTATGGTAAGAAAGGTCATACTGAATATCGGTGACGTTCACGTATCCCGCAGACCTGAGATTATACAGACGGTCCTGGGCTCCTGTGTCTCTGTATGCTTGTGGGATGAGAACTTGCACATTGGGGGAATGAACCACTTCATGGTACCGCAGATCCTCAAAGACATGAAACAACCGGGATGCTGCGGACCGGAATCGATAACCAGATTGGTGGCCATTATTACAAAAATGGGCGCGGAGGTCCGTTCTCTCAAAGCAAAACTCTTCGGCGGAGGGAGGATAATCAAGGAGTTTCGTCAGCATCTCGACGTGGGTCGGGAGAATACAAAAATAGCAAAAGAGATCCTCCGGTGCTACCAAATTCCGATTATCAAGGAACTCACCGGAACGGATTATGGAATAAAAGTAGTCTTCTATACCGCAACAGGAAGGGCATTTGTAAACAAGCTGGACACTAGACGCTCCTTGATGAAAAGAAAGGAGTACTCATCCGGCAATGCCGTCTACTCTACTTTTCTCCGCCCAGGAAAGGTCGCTATTTAAAGCAGAAGCTTTCTTGTCTTGGCCAGTTGCTCACTCAATTGTTTGACCTGATATGGTTTCGCAATAACGCCCACAAAACCATATTTCGTGTAATCAGCCATAATGGGATCATTGGAATACCCACTTGACACAATCGCCTTAGCCGCCGGGTCAATCTCGAGCAGCTTTTTAATGGCCTTTTTGCCGCCCATCCCCCCGGAATAGTCAAATCCATGATGACTATGTCATACGGATTCCCTGATTCCCGAGCCTTCTTATAAAGTTCAATCGCTTCGGTACCGTCTCTGGCGAACTCAACCTCACAACCGATTCTTCTGAGCATCTCACCAGAGGCAGCCCTCACCATCTCCTCGTCATCCATCAACAGTATCCTTCCTTTGCCGGTAATGGCTACTTCTCTCGTAGGTGTCTTCTTAGAGGCGTGTCCCTGTGAGGCAGGAAGATAAATATGGAAGGTTGTTCCCGAGCCCATTTCTGATTCCACCGTAATATACTCATCATGTTTCATGATAATGGAACAGGCGGTAGCCAATCCCAGATCGCTTCCTCTTCGCTTCGTCGTAAAAAAAGGATCAAAGATTTTTTGGAGGTACTCTTTTGGTATGCCGATTCCCTGATCTTCAATTGTTGTCTTTACAAACCTTCCCCTCTCTCAACGGCAAAGAATCTTCTGGCCCAACGATACTGTTCGCCACGCTAATCCTCATTGTTCCGCCGTCAGGCATTGCCTGGTCAGCATTGATAACCAGATTCTGAATAACCTGGCTTATCTGGCCTTCATCAACTTCCACCGGCCAGAGATTGTCCTGGAGGCTGAAATCGCATTTGACGGATGAACCCCTCAGCACAAAGCCTGCCGACTCTCTTATTAAATCTGCAATAGAAACCGTTTTCTTCACCGGCGTCCCCCCCTTAGAAAAAGTGAGGAGCTGCTAGAGCTCGTTGCCGGGTTTCACATACAGCATTGCAAGGCTGATGTTCCCCGGAATTGCGGTCAATATGTTGTTGAAATCATGCGCAATTCCCCCTGCAAGTACCCCGAGCGATTCGAGTTTCTGGACCTTGAGGATTTCCGCTTTCATTTTCTTGCGATCAGTGATGTCTCTTATCGCTGTCACCCTGAGCATCCTCCCCCCAGAGGGGAAAGATTTACCACAGGCCTCAATCGGAAAATGCCTTCCGTCTTTCTTAACGGCTATCGTTTCATACGGTTTCTCATATCCAGAGAGCATTTTTTGCCTGACCTCTTCCTCACATTCAGGCGCCACCAAATTCGATACGGGCATTCCTATCATCTCAGCCGCCTCGTATCCGAACATTTGGGCAAAAGGTCTGTTCACCTCTAAGCATATGCCTTGCTCCGTAACTGCAACTCCGTCAGAGGCAACTTCGGTCAACTGCCGGAATCTTTTTTCGCTTTCTCTGAGCTTATCCTCTGCCCTCTTGCGCGTGGTGATGTCCATGATGCTGACGAGCAGATTCCTGAATTTCGATGTCTCAGAGGGAATCGCGAGACGCACCAAAATCTGTAACTCCTCGCCCCGCAGCGTTTTGTTGACAGTCTCTGCTTCGAAGTCTTTTCTTGGGCAACGGCTATGAGCGCCTCCTTAAATGCCGGAAACGACTCAAAAGTGAAGACCTGATCTATAGAATTGCAGAACTCATCTTTACTTTTTGCTCCGTACAGCTTAAGAGTCGTATCGTTTACATCCAAGATTCTTATGAATCGGGCCGCTCGGAATACAAAGTCCTGGTTCTCATCCAGATACGCCCGGAAATCCGTTATGCCTTTTGCTTTCAACTCATCAATCGTATTTTTGACCTCCGAAAAAGTCTTCTACCCATATAGAGACCAAGGCAGTATTAAATATGTTTCTGTATCTCGCTTCACTTTCTTTTAGCCGCTCTTCAGCCTCCTTGCACTCTGTAATATCTCTAAAGACGCCGATCAGATATTTGTTCCCTGCCATGGTGATCGAAGAAGAGCCAATATCGGCATAAAAAATACTGCCGTCTTTCCTCCTTACGGGAATATCTTCGACCAGCCCGCCTCCACTGGCGAGTCTCTCAAACTGTCCCGCGACAGCGGGCAAATATCCTTGGGGTAAATATCCGTAATTCGCAATTCCTTCAGCTCTTCCAGGGTATACCCAAGCATTGCACAAATCGTTCGGTTCCCGTAATTGATCGTTTTCTTTTCGATATCCGCCAGAAGCATTCCCTTTGGTGCATTGTCGAAGATACTCCTCAATCTTTGTTCTGACTGCTTGATCTCAATTTCCATCTGTTTCATCTTAGTGATATCTTTTGAGACCACGCTTACCGCGATTGTTTTCCCCTCCTGTCCTGTAACGGGACTGAACGTTCGAAGAAAGTATTTACCATCCCTCTGGCTGCTATGTTCGCGCTGCACAGCCTCACCGGTCTTGAACACTCCGTCGACTTCCTTAATAAAGTCCTTTGTTTCTTCAGCAGAATGAAACTCTCCATAAGTGCGGCCCGCGCAATCGTTTCCTAAAAAACCCATCCGCGCTCTATATTTATTGTTCATGAAAAGATACCAGCAATGCTCATCCACCAGACAAATGGAATCTTCCGTAGACTCAACCAATGAGCGGTACTTGTCCTCGCTCTCTTGGAGAGCCGTTGCAGTCCGCCTGAAGTTGGTCACATCCTTAGGGGTTGCGCAAAAATAACTTCA
>DMNE01000499.1 GCA_003453735.1 Nitrospiraceae bacterium
CGATATCGTTAAGCTCGTCTTAGCCTTTCAAAGGATTGCCCTTTAGAAAACGGATTTCCATTCTTTTGGCGAAATTCTCTCCTCCCTGCATTGACAGAAAATCTTCAATCCTCCTCTGATTTTCAGGATGTTTCCCGCTAAGAAGCATATGCCCTAAAAATAGATGCGCACAAATTCCAGTTGACCTTCGAGAAAAGTTCTTATCCCATCAAAGTTAGGACTTCTACGGGAAGGGATGTGCCTCCCTTCCTCTCGCCACTCGCTCAAAAACCTTTTAGCATATCTTTGATATAAGATGTTTATTTTCGATTTCATTTGTGAAAATCCTCCTACATTGTTTATAATTGATTCGAGGAAACAGTCCAAAAGTCGGTATTTCGACGCACTTTGCTCTGTGCAGTAATTGTGCACCAGACAGGATAGAGCAGGGGATAACACCGTAGAAGATGTTATCCCCTGAATTGTCTTTTTTCCAATACCATCAACCATTGGCGAACACTGGCGAATATACGGAACCGGAGGCAATATATCAATAAATGTGATGCCTGGCAACAACCCAACTTTTTAGGAAAATGCTAGAAGGGCTGAATCAAGAACAGAAGGCCGCAGTCGAGCACTTCGGCTCGCCCTTATTGCTCCTCGCGGGCGCGGGCAGTGGCAAGACCAAGGTCCTCACACACAAGATCGGGTATCTGATTATAAATAAAGGCTTCAAGCCCCATCGGATCCTCGCCATCACCTTCACCAAGAAAGCCGCCCAGGAAATGGCCGGCCGCGTTGAAAAGATGCTCGCCATCAAACCCCGGTCCGTCAGCACATTTCACGCGTTCTGTGTTAGGGTCCTCAGGGAAGATATAACCGATCTCGGGAGGAACTTCAACAATAAGTTTGTCATCTACGACCAGACAGACAGCAAAAAGACTCTAAAGGATATTCTGAAGGGGTTCAAGCTAGATCCCAAAGAGGCGGATGACGCACAAAAAACAATCTCACAGGCAAAGCAAACATACAAGGACAACATGCTGCAATACATCGCCTCTCTGCCCTTCCCTCACGACCAGTATGTGGAGGTAGCAGATAGTTATCAAAGGAACTTGGAACAGTCAAACGCCCTGGACTACGACGACCTGATTCATTACACTACCCACCTCTTCGCAACAAGGCCCGAGATTCTTCGGAAATGGCAGGACCGTTATGATTTTTTCATGGTGGACGAGTTCCAAGACACCAACGAGATACAGTACTCTCTCATAAAACTCATTTCGGGCAAGAGCAGAAGCAATATTTTTGTGGTCGGTGACCCTTTCCAAACGATCTATACCTGGCGTGGGGCTGTTCCTGAAAACATTCTGAAATTTGGACGGGATTTCGAAGCCACGGAGATGCGGCTGGAAAAGAATTACCGGTCCGCCAGGAAGATCCTCGAGGTCGCAAACATAGTGATTGGCAAGTCGGACCGTATGTGGGCGGACAAAGTCCTCACGCTTTACACCGATAAGGAAGAAGAGGGAGAAGTGGAGTATCATAACGCAGCCAGCACGTACGATGAAAACAGGCGTATCGCTGAAAAGATCAGGGATATCGCCTCAACATACGCCTATTCGGATATAGCAGTCCTTATACGCATGAGCTTTCTTTCCAGGAGCTTAGAAAGCAGCTTCATGGAGTACGGCATCCCTTATGAGATAGTCAGGGGCCTTGCCTTTTACGAAAGGGCCGAGATAAAGGACCTGCTCAGCTACCTCAGGCTTATGGCCAACACGCGTGACAAGGCTGCGTTCGATCGGATGGTCAACACACCTTCCCGGGGAATCGGAAAGAAAGCCCTCGCAGTGATTACCGAGAACTTCAAAACCGACTGGATACAGGCCTTAGGTGATAGCAAGCTGTCCCGCACACAGAGAACCAACGCTGACACACTCATAGGTATACTTTTGAAATACAAAGATAGTGTTGAAGAAAAACCCTATACCGTCCTGATGAGCCTCCTCAAGGATCTAAGCTTTCTCGAATACCTGAAAGCGGAACACAAGGAGGACTATGAGGAGCGCACCGAAAATGTCTCTGAACTCTGTAACGTGCTGCTCTCCGTAGAGACGTCGGAGAGACCCTTTTCAGAGTTTATGGAAGACAGCCTTCTCGCCTCTGACCAAGACAGGATCAGCCAGGAAGAAAGCGTCAAGATCATGACTGTACATGCAGCAAAGGGACTCGAATGGCCCATCGTTTTCTTGCCAGCTCTGGAAGAGGGGATATTCCCTTCCGAGAAGTCTATTATGAGCGATACAGCACTGGAAGAAGAGAGAAGGCTTTTTTACGTGGCATGCACCAGGGCAAAGGGGGGACTCTACCTTTCGTCTGCTGATTACAGAATGAAGTTCGGGAGAACATCCCAAATGCTGCCGTCACGGTATATTGGCGAGACAAAGGGGAGTTATAGCAGAAAGCGGGAGGGAATATTTCGATGACCTTGGACCTCTTTTACTGTAGGCGCACAAAAAAGCTCAATAGCCTATTTCGTACTTAAGGACCTTAATCTTCCCGCTACCCGCATTGGCCATGTTCAAAACGGGCAACCCAAGACGTTCGACCATAGACTAAGCAGCACATATAGCCGCGTAGGCCTTAGATGGAGAGGGCAAGGAATGTTTTCCTCACTTCTTTTATCTTGCCGCAGGTGTGTGAACCCTCAGGGCAGGGCGCATAAAGGCAGCCAGGACCAGCCTTCTCAAATATCACCGGAGCAACTTTCTTCGCCAACTTGAGCATTTCCACAGCCATTCGCCGTATCTCCCATTGGGCTCGGTTACAACACCTCTGCGAGAAAAAATGCAGGAGCTCCCTTGCATTCATCGTGAGCATGATCTTGGTCTCTGCGGCATTGGGCAGCACGAACCTCGCATCCTGATTTGCCCCTTCTCCTTCAATCCCCTTTTTGTTCAGTTTTTTCACGGTATGGTTATAAGTCTTTTGCGCCTGTGTCATGAAATCTGTAAAATATCTGTAGAGTTCCTCGTCTTCTTTGATGAGTGGCGGGACCACGTAGTCGAAACCCGATTCCTCACTTACATACCTCTGCGATTGCTGCGAGTAAGATGCGAGTCTGTGGCGCACAAGTTGGTGGGAACATGCCCTCGATATGCCTTCGATCGCAAACGTAAAGGATGCGTGCTCGATGGGGCTCATATGGTGCATTTCGATTAGTCGTTTAAGAAAAATGTTTTGGTCTTTGGCTTCTATCTTTTCCTTTAAAGCTTCGATATCCGAAGGACTGTAACATAGCTTAGCTGCCATTGCGACAACCTCTTCAGGATCAGGGGTATGCCTCAGTAAAATGACTTTCACTGTTGTTTCCATGAGAATCTCCACCTCTTGCAAATAAGCATATGTGTCATGCTCATTTGCACTAAGAACGGTCTGTCTATCGTTATCCCTTGTCAGTTGAAACAGTCTTATCTTAAGCAGTGACTTCCTTTCTGTCAAATAATTTTTCTCTAAGGTATACCGGGCAAACACAATCACCCTGACGCGGCCTCCTATCCTGGCTGTAGTGCCCGACTTAATGGAGACAGAATAATATTATTTTTTAAAATCAAAAGATTACTATAAACTGAACCCTTGTCGGAAAAGTCATTTTTCTGCTTGACAAATTACAT